>NZ_FMVA01000008.1:0-266078 GCF_900101425.1 Rhizobium sp. NFACC06-2
ACAAGCAATCATATGATCCATGCGAAACGCATGGATCATATGTTGCGTTTTGCCGACCTGGTGGTTATCGCGGGGCGGCTGCACCCGTTCCCATTCCGAACACGGCCGTGAAACGCCCCAGCGCCAATGGTACTTCGTCTCAAGACGCGGGAGAGTAGGTCGCTGCCAGGTCTGCAAAACGCAACTCAAAATCTTCTCAATCACTAAAGGGCAAAAAAGCCCAAATCAAAAGGCCGCAAATGCGGCCTTTATGCTATAATAAAACCATTCAACGCGGGGTGGAGCAGCCCGGTAGCTCGTCAGGCTCATAACCTGAAGGCCGCAGGTTCAAATCCTGCCCCCGCAACCAAGTATCAAAACAAAACCCCGTCGCAATCGCGACGGGGTTTTTTGTGTTTCGGGACTTATGGAATTGGGCCGTCAGGGAAAAACTAGGCCGCTGATCACAAAGCCAATCCCACAATCTACTTCCATGAACAAAGCCATCTTCGCCATTGCCATCGATCCCAAAACTGTGATGATGCACAATCTTTCCACTTCGGATAAAAACTGCCGTGACCGCTGATCCCTTGCATATCCTCAAGACCGTCTATGGATACGATGCGTTTCGTGGAAGGCAGGCCGACATCATTCGGCATGTAGTGGCGGGAAACAATGCCTTCGTTTTGATGCCGACGGGCGGTGGGAAGTCGCTTTGTTACCAGATCCCGGCGCTCGCGCGTGACGGCATGGGGTTGATCGTCTCGCCGCTCATTGCATTGATGGTCGATCAGGTTGCAGCCCTGCGTCAGGCGGGCGTGCGGGCCGAAGCTCTCAATTCCGATCTTTCCCCGGAAGAGCGGCGCGCGCTTTGGCGGGACATGCGGGCCGGCAAGGTCGATATTCTTTATGCTGCGCCGGAAACCCTGCTCAAGCCGGATGTCCTCGATGCGCTGCAATCCATCGACCTGTCGCTGATCGCGGTCGACGAGGCCCATTGTCTCTCTCAATGGGGACATGATTTCCGGCCGCCCTACCGCCAGCTAGACACGCTGATCGAGCGTTTTCCCGATACCCCGCGCATGGCGCTGACGGCGACGGCCGACGAGCCCACGCGCGCCGAAATTCTCGGTCATCTGGGGATTGAAGAGCACGATGCCTTCATCGCCGGGTTCGACCGGCCCAATATCCGCTATGCGATTATGGAAAAGGATAATCCGCGCGCGCAGCTGAAGCGCTTTTTGAAGGATCGCGACGCTGAGAGCGGTATCGTCTATTGCCTTTCCAAACGCAAAGTGGACGAAACGGCCGCATGGCTGCGGGAGGAGGGTCGCGATGCGCTACCCTATCACGCTGGCATGGACAAGGCTGCCCGCGAGGAGAACCAGACCCGTTTCCAGCACGGCGAGGCGGTCATCATTGTAGCGACCGTCGCTTTCGGCATGGGCATAGACAAGCCAGATGTGCGCTTCGTGGTTCATATCGACCTTCCTGGCAGCATCGAGGCCTATTATCAGGAAACGGGCCGAGCCGGTCGTGATGGTCTGCCGTCGGACGTGCTCATGCTCTATGGCTATGAAGATATTGCCCTGCGCAATCGTTTCATTGAAGAATCTGATGCCGTGGACCAACGCAAATATATGGAGCGCCAGAAGCTCGATGCGCTGCTCGGCCTCGCAGAAACGGCGAGTTGCCGCCGGCAGGTTCTGCTCTCCTATTTCGGCGACCGGTGCGAGCCTTGCGGCAATTGCGATACCTGCGCCGAGCCGCCGGATCTCTTCGACGGGGCCATCGCCGCGCAGAAACTTCTCTCCTGTATTTATCGCACGGGTGAACGTTTTGGCCAGGCCTATGTCATCCGCGTATTGCTGGGTGTCGAGGACGAGCGGATTTCCCGCTTCGGCCATGACCGCATCACCACTTACGGGATAGGCAAGGAGCACGACAACCGCACATGGCGCGCCATCCTGCGTCAGCTGGTTGCGTTACGCATGATTGACGTGGATCTGTCCGGGCATGGCGGCCTGTCCATCTCCGAGGATGGACGACGGTTCCTGCGCGAAAAACCGGCATTGATGCTGAGGATACCATCCGCTCCCCGCTCTACAAGGCAAAACACGCCCCGCAACGCGGTAGCGACGGTCTTGCCGGAATCCGATCGCAGTCTTTTTGAGGCGCTGCGTGCGAAGCGCATGGAAATTGCCCGGGCACAGAACGTTCCGCCCTATGTGATTTTCCACGACAAGACCCTCATCGAACTTGCGGCGGCAAAACCGGCCTCGGCGCAGGAAATGGCTGGGATTCCCGGCGTCGGCGACACCAAGCTGGAGCGCTACGGACCTGCTTTTCTGGCGGCGATCATGCAGCACGCGGCTGGCGAATGACCGGCAGATATCCAAATTAATAGCCGAGTAATAAAACCGCAGGGCGTTGCGAAGGCTCAGCCGGTCGTGTCCTTGAACAGAACGTTCTGATCGATGAGATAGCGTGAAAACAGGGGCAGGCTCGCGCCGCCGATTGCCCGCGCCTGGCTACCGACCGCGCCTTCGATGATGTCAGGCACCGTGACACCCTGCAGATCGTGGTGTTTAAGGGCAAGGCGGGTGGCGGCGACGATTCTGGTTCTGACCCAGTCGGGAAAACCGCCATCGATGATGACGCTCGAAAAATCGATGATGGAGGCGGCGGCAATAACGGCCTGCGCCAGCGCCGCGGCGGTTTTCCTGATCCAGCTTTCCAGCGGCTCGCCGAAATCAATCCACTCGTCCGGAGAAAACCACAGGGGGCGCGGATCGATACCCTTTTCGCGCAGCATGTTTTCCAGAACGAAGATCGACGCGATTTTCAGAAGCTGAACGGTATTGCCGTCCTGCCCCTGCACCGGCAAGGGGCCGATGGCGCCGGCCGTTCCCGTCTTTCCGGAAAATAGCGCCGAATTCAAAACAACGCCGCCGCCTATGAAGGAGCCGATGAAAACGTAAAGAAAATCCGGATAGTGCTGGCCTGCGCCAAAAACCAGTTCGGCGCCGCAGGCGCTGGTCGCGTCGTTCTGTAGAAAAACCGGATAGCTGACGTTTTCGGCAATTTCCGACCGGATATCGACGCCCCGCCATCTCTCCATTTCGATCTGTGGAGCGCCCACTTCCTGCGCCCAGTTCCACAATTCAAATGGAGCGGCGATGCCGACACCGGCAATTTTCTCCCGCTCGGTAGGGGAAAGCTTCGATTCGAGTTCCGTTATGCCGTCGATTACGAAGGGTAGTATCCATTCCGGAAGAGGGTAGGGATAGGTTCTGCGCAGCTTGAGCCTGATCCGGCCGACAAAATCCATCAGCACGAGATCGACGCTGCGTCGGCCGATCTTCACACCGAAAGAAAAGACGGCGTCGGGATTAAGCCGCATCGGCGTCGATGGCTGGCCGACTTTGCCACGCAGTCTTTCACCGCGAATGAGAAGCCCGTCCTTTTCAAGCGAGCGCATGATGACCGAGACGGTCTGCGCTGAAAGGCCGCAAAGTCTTGATATCTCGGCTTTTGACAGTCCGCCGTGACGGCGAACGAGAGACAGCACGAGCCGCTCATTATAAGCGCGCACTCCGATTTGGTTGGCGCCGCCGCTTATATCCATGGTGGTGGGCGGCGCCGGCGGCGCCGTCTCGACAGATTGTCTCATAGTGTCATCCTCCCGCCCGCCCTATCCGCCGCGACCGATACAGCAGGCTTTATGGCAATCTTGCTATCGCAACGTTAAACGACGTGGCGATATTCCTCCCTGCCGCATATTAGAATGCCATAGGGAATTAATAATTCAATCGGATTTATTTATTGACAGACGTTTCCTTTGGTGGTTCCATCTGAGCCAACGGTCGTCGATCTCGGAGGAGACGGGATCGTCGGGTAACCGTCACGGTGCTCAAATATCCATTGGGAGGATCTCATGAAGACCACTGTTTCCGCTCTTCTGGGCGCGCTTGCGCTTGGCGTTTCTTTCGCTTCCGTTGCGTCTGCGGCCGATACTTCGGTTTGCCTCATCACCAAAACCGATACCAATCCCTTTTTCGTCAAGATGAAGGAAGGCGCAACCGCCAAGGCTAAAGAACTTGGCGTGACGCTGAAATCCTATGCCGGCAAGATCGACGGCGATTCCGAAAGCCAGGTAGCCGCCATCGAGACCTGCATCGCCGATGGCGCCAAGGGTATCCTGATCACCGCATCGGACACCAAGGGTATCGTTCCGGCCGTTCAGAAGGCGCGTGATGCCGGTCTTCTGGTCATTGCGCTCGATACGCCGCTTGAACCCGTCGATGCCGCCGATTCCACCTTCGCCACGGACAATCTTCTGGCTGGTGAGCTGATCGGCAAATGGGCTGCCGGCAGCCTCGGCGACAAGGCCAAGGATGCGAAGATCGCCTTCCTCAACCTCACCCCCTCCCAGCCGACGGTGGATGTGCTGCGCAACCAGGGCTTCATGAAGGGCTTTGGCATCGACGTGAAGGACATCAACAAGATCGGCGATGAAAACGATCCGCGTATCGTCGGCCATGATGTCACCAATGGTAACGAAGAAGGCGGCCGCGCGGCGATGGAAAATCTGCTGCAGAAGGACCCGACCATCAACGTCGTGCACACCATCAATGAACCCGCGGCTGCCGGCGCTTATGAGGCGCTGAAAGCGGTTGGCCGTGAAAAGGATGTTCTGATCGTTTCCGTCGATGGCGGTTGCCCGGGCGTCAAGAACGTCGCGGAAGGCGTGATCGGCGCGACCTCGCAGCAATATCCGCTGCTGATGGCGGCGCTTGGCGTCGAAGCCGTCAAGAAGTTTGCCGACACCGGTGAAAAGCCGAAGCCAACCGAAGGCAAGAACTTCGTCGATACCGGCGTGACGCTGGTAACCGACAAGCCGGTCAAGGGCCTCGACTCCATCGATACGAAGGAAGGTCTCAACAAGTGCTGGGGCTGATGCCTCGCCGTTGAAACCCGCGGGGGCATTCGTGCCCCCGCCCTTGGACGAGAATGATTCAGGCACGATCCGGGGGATCGGACAAAGGAACAAACGAGCGTGTTACGCGTCCTGCGGGGATGGCATAGGCCGCTTCACAACACTTTGAAATCTATGCATCATTCTCTTCGGAGATAGACCCGGTGTCAGGGCTGGTGCGATAGAGCGATCGGGAGGAAAATCCATGAGCGATCAGCCGGTGCGGGCTCAGCCGCATAATGAATTTGAAAAAGTGCTTTCTGGAAGCTCGACGCAGGTCGCTGCTTTCGATACGCACGACAAGAGTGTGCTGGAAAAACTGCAGCACTTTCTCCACTCCAGCCCGGCGGCCGTTCCGCTTATTGTTCTGGTGCTGTCGCTGATTGTTTTCGGCCTGCTTCTCGGCGGCAAGTTTTTCTCGGCCTTCACGCTGACCCTTATTCTGCAACAGGTCGCCATCGTCGGTATTGTCGGCGCGGCGCAGTCGCTGGTCATCCTGACGGCGGGCATCGATCTGTCGGTCGGCGCGATCATGGTCCTGTCCTCCGTTGTCATGGGACAGTTCACCTTCCGTTACGGCTTGCCGGCGGAACTTTCCATTCTCTGTGGCCTTGCCGTCGGCGCATTTTGCGGCTTCATCAACGGTATTCTGGTCTCGCGCATGCGCCTGCCGCCCTTCATCGTAACGCTCGGCATGTGGCAGATCGTCTTGGCGACCAACTTCCTCTATTCCGCAAACGAAACGATCCGCGCCCAGGATATCGCCCAGCAGGCGCCGATCCTGCAATTCTTCGGCGCCAATATCCGGGTCGGCGGCGCGGTCTTCACCTATGGCGTCATCGCAATGGTACTGCTCGTCGCCCTGCTCTGGTATGTGCTGAACCGCACCGCCTGGGGTCGCCATCTTTATGCTGTCGGTGACGATCCGGATGCCGCCGAACTTGCCGGTGTCAACGTCAAGCGCATGCTGACCACCGTTTACACGCTGTCGGGTCTCATCTGCGCCTTCGCTGGCTGGGCCTTGATCGGCCGCATCGGCTCGGTTTCGCCGACAGCCGGTCAATTCGCCAATATAGAATCCATTACCGCAGTGGTTATCGGCGGCCTGTCGCTGTTCGGCGGGCGCGGCTCCATCATGGGCATGATCTTCGGCGCCCTGATCGTCGGCGTCTTTTCGCTCGGCCTCAGGCTTATCGGAACAGACCCGCAATGGACCTATCTGTTGATCGGCGTCCTCATCATCATGGCTGTCGCAATCGACCAGTGGATCAGAAAGGTAGCAGGCTGATGGCAAAAGAACCCATTCTCACAGCACGCAATCTCGTCAAGCGCTATGGTCGTGTGACCGCCCTCGATCATGCCGATTTCGACCTCTATCCGGGCGAAATCTTGGCGGTGATCGGTGATAACGGCGCCGGCAAATCCTCTCTCATCAAGGCAATTTCCGGTGCGGTGACACCCGATGAAGGGGAAATCCGGCTGGAAGGCCAGCTCGTCCAGTTCCGCTCGCCGATAGAGGCGCGCAAGGCTGGCATCGAGACGGTCTATCAGAACCTCGCGCTTTCGCCGGCGCTTTCCATAGCCGACAATATGTTTCTCGGCCGGGAAATCCGCAAACCCGGCATTCAGGGCAGCCTCTTCCGGGCCCTTGACCGCCCGGCCATGGAAAAATTCGCCCGGGAGAAACTGTCGGAACTCGGCCTGATGACGATCCAGAACATCAATCAGGCGGTGGAAACCCTCTCCGGCGGCCAGCGTCAGGGTGTGGCCGTGGCGCGTGCGGCGGCCTTCGGTTCCAAGGTCGTCATCCTCGACGAGCCGACGGCAGCACTCGGCGTCAAGGAAAGCCGTCGCGTGCTGGAGCTTATCCTCGATGTGCGTTCACGCGGCCTGCCGATCGTCCTGATCTCGCATAACATGCCGCATGTCTTCGAGGTTGCGGATCGCATCCATATTCACCGGCTAGGCAAGCGCCTGTGCGTCATCAATCCGAAGGACTACTCCATGTCCGACGCCGTCGCCTTCATGACCGGCGCCAAGGAAGCGCCGAAGGAAACGCTTGCCGCATGATGCTGAAGCTTGAAACGATCGCCGAAGACGTTCTTCGGCGGGCAGAAGGTAAATCCCGTTTTATCGTCGCTATTGCCGGTCCCCCTGGGGCCGGCAAATCCACGCTGGCGGATGCCCTTTGTGATGCTTTGCTGGCGCGGGGCGAAACGGCCGCCGTGCTGCCCATGGATGGCTTCCATATGGACAACGGCATTCTTGAAGAACGGGGGCTGCTGTCGCGAAAGGGCGCACCCGAAACCTTCGACGTGCGCGGTTTCCTCGATATCGTCTCCGCCGTCCGCAAGGGCGGGCATGAGGTGCTTGTTCCGGTTTTCGACCGTTCCCGTGAAATCGCGATAGCGTCCGCCCGGGCGATTGCGCCGGAAACACGCTTTATCCTTGCTGAAGGCAATTATCTGCTGCTGGACGAGGCGCCGTGGACAACTCTTTCCAGGAGCTTCGACCTCACCATTTTTGTAGGGCCGTCCGTCGACGTACTTGAGGAGAGGCTGCGGAAAAGATGGCAGGGCTATGGTCTCGACGAGGCTGCGATCCACGCCAAACTTTTCGAAAACGATCTTCCGAACGGAAAAAGGGTGATTGAGAACGCCCGTCCCGCCGATATCCGCATCGATACCTGGGAATAGATTAACGTTTTTCTCTCTTTGAGCGGCGGCGCGCATGTGCCGTTAAGCCTTTGTTGACCATGTGTTGAATCTTTTTGATCCACAGGGTGGGGCTTTTGTGTGTCTATTCATTGACGCGAAAATTTCCTCATATACTATATGTGGTGTTCGAGGTTCTTCCGATTCGCAAGGGTTGGGAGCTAAGACGGGAATTCGGTGCGTAACGCCATCATGGTGGAGCAAGGCCGAAACTGCCCCCGCAACTGTAAGCGGTGAGCATCGTTCCGATTTGGGTCACTGGAGCCGAAAGCTTCGGGAAGGCCGGAATAGATGTTGTGACCCGCAAGTCAGGAGACCTGCCTTGAGCGCAAACGTCCACGGGCGGGGTGTCCGGAGGAAGGTGTATGACGCAAATGATTTGCGTGCGCCCTTTTCTGCCCCCTCCAGAACAAGCTTCGGGGTGAAGTCATGCCAGTGCATTTGTTTGAGTTGCTGCGCTCGTCGGCGTAGAGAGCGATTTTACGCGGCTAAAGCCGCGCACGCCCACCTTAATGACAGATCCATCGCCGCCGATTGCGATTGCAATCGGCAATGTTGAGCCGTGTCCGAAACCGGCTTCTAGAGAGGAAATTATGACCGTCACCGTTTACAGCAAGCCCGCCTGCGTCCAGTGCACCGCGACCTATCGCGCTCTCGACCGCATCGGCGTCCCCTATGAGATTGTCGATATTTCCGAAGATGCGGATGCGCTCGATCACGTGCGTGGCCTCGGCTACATGCAGGTTCCCGTCGTTGTTGCCGGCGAACGCCATTGGGCGGGTTTCCGGCCGGATATGATCGGCTCGATCAGTTGAGGCGGCAAGGCGATGGGCCTGATCGTCTATTATTCCAGCCGCTCTGAAAACACCCATCGTTTCCTTCTGAAACTGGGACGGCGTCTGTTTCGCCTGCCGCTCGGCGCGGAGGACGACGTACCGCATGTGTCTGAGCCCTATGTGCTGGTCACCCCCACCTACGGGGGCGGCGGCACGAAAGGGGCCGTCCCGAAACCGGTCATCCGGTTCTTGAACGAGCCCTCCAACCGAAATCTCATTCGCGGCGTCATCGCGGCGGGAAACACGAATTTTGGCGCAGCTTTCGCATCCGCCGGAGATATCGTCTCGCGCAAATGCGCCGTGCCGTTTCTCTATCGCTTCGAGCTTCTCGGCACGGAGGAAGATGTCGCCAACGTCAAACATGGATTGGAACGATTTTGGACACGCTGACCTCGAGCGCCATGCGCAAGGACGCCAAACAGCCGCTAGCCGCAACCCAGAAACCGCTCGATGCGGCTATGGATTACCACGCGCTGAACGCGATGCTGAACCTCTATGACGAGAACGGAAAGATCCAGCTCGACAAGGATCGCCTGGCCGCCCGGCAATATTTCCTCCAGCACGTCAACCAGAACACCGTCTTTTTCCATAACCTTAGGGAGAAGCTCGATTATCTGGTAACGGAGGGATATTACGAGCAGGAAGTGCTGGACCAGTACTCCTTCAATTTCGTCCGTGACCTCTACGATGAGGCCTACGCCCGGAAATTCCGCTTTCCGACCTTTCTCGGCGCCTTCAAATATTACACGTCCTATACGCTGAAGACCTTCGACGGAAAACGTTATCTCGAGCGTTACGAGGACCGTGTCTGCATGGTGGCGCTGGCTCTCGCGCGTGGTGACGAACAGTTGGCCCGCGACCTGATGGACGAGATCATTTCAGGTCGCTTCCAGCCGGCAACGCCGACATTCCTAAACGCCGGCAAGAAGAGCCGCGGTGAGCTGGTTTCATGTTTTCTGCTGCGTGTGGAAGACAATATGGAAAGCATCGGCCGCTCCATCAATTCGGCGCTGCAGCTTTCCAAGCGCGGCGGCGGCGTGGCGCTGTCCTTGACCAATATTCGCGAATTTGGAGCGCCGATCAAACAGATCGAAAACCAGTCTTCCGGCGTTATTCCCGTCATGAAACTGCTGGAAGACAGTTTTTCCTACGCCAACCAGCTTGGTGCGCGTCAGGGTGCCGGCGCGGTCTATCTGCATGCTCACCATCCGGATATCATGCGCTTCCTCGATACCAAGCGCGAAAATGCCGACGAAAAAATCCGCATCAAGACCCTGTCGCTCGGCGTGGTGATCCCCGACATCACCTTCAAACTCGCCCGCAACAACGAGGATATGTATCTGTTTTCGCCCTATGATGTGGAGCGGGTCTATGGCGTGCCGTTGACCGAGATTTCGGTCACCGAAAAATATCATGAAATGGTTGCCGATAGCCGCATCCGCAAGAAGAAGATCAAGGCGCGCGAATTCTTCCAGGTGATCGCCGAAATCCAGTTCGAGAGCGGTTATCCCTACATCATGTTCGAGGACACGGTGAACCGCGCAAATCCGATCGCCGGCCGCATCAGCATGAGCAATCTCTGCTCGGAAATCCTGCAGGTTAGCGAGGCAAGCGAGTTCAATGCCGATCTTTCCTACAGCCATATGGGCAAGGATATTTCCTGCAATCTCGGCTCGCTCAACATTGCATCAGCAATGGATTCGGCGGATTTCGGCAAGACGATCGAGACCTCCATCCGGGCGCTGACGGCAGTGTCGGACATGAGCCACATCTCCTCCGTTCCTTCGGTGGAAAAGGGTAATGATGCCAGCCACGCCATCGGGCTAGGCCAGATGAACCTGCACGGTTATCTGGCGCGCGAGCGCATCTTCTACGGTTCTGAAGAAGGTGTCGATTTCACCAATATCTATTTCTACACCGTGACCTACCACGCCATCCGCGCCAGCAACCGGTTGGCGGTGGAAAGGCGCCAGAGCTTCAAGGGCTTTGAGAACTCCAAATATGCCTCGGGCGACTATTTCGACAAATATACCGACCGGGAATGGTTGCCTGCGACTGAAAAGGTCCGTGAGCTGTTCGAAAAAGCCGGTATCGCCATTCCAACGCAGGAAGACTGGAAGGCTTTGAAGCAGGACGTGATGGCATCGGGCCTCTATAACCAGAACCTTCAGGCCGTACCGCCGACGGGCTCGATCTCCTATATCAACCACTCCACTTCCTCCATTCATCCAATCGTCTCGAAGATCGAAATCCGCAAAGAGGGCAAGATCGGCCGCGTTTATTACCCGGCTTCTTATCTCTCGAATGATAATCTCGAATATTATCAGGATGCCTATGAGATCGGCCCGGAAAAGATCATCGATACCTATGCGGCCGCGACCCAGCATGTCGATCAGGGCCTGTCGCTGACGCTGTTCTTCCGCGATACGGCAACGACGCGTGATATCAATCGCGCGCAGATCTACGCGTGGAAGAAGGGCATCAAGACCATCTACTACATTCGTTTGCGCCAAATGGCGCTGGAAGGCACGCAGGTTCAGGGCTGCGTTTCCTGCACGCTCTGAATTGAGGGACAAGACAATGAACATCGCCGTAAAACCCGCGTCCCGCATCCGCGCGGTCAACTGGAACCGCATCGAGGACGACAAGGATCTCGAAGTCTGGAACCGCCTGACCTCGAATTTCTGGCTGCCGGAAAAGGTGCCGCTCTCCAACGATATCCCCTCCTGGGGAACGCTGAAACCGGAAGAACAGAAACTGACAATCCGTGTTTTCACCGGCCTGACATTGCTCGACACCATCCAGAACGGTGTCGGCGCGGTGCGCCTGATGGCGGATTCGGCAACGCCACATGAGGAGGCGGTGCTCTCCAACATTTCCTTCATGGAGGCGGTGCACGCCCGTTCCTATTCGTCGATCTTCTCGACGCTGTGCCTCACCCCTGACGTTGACGACGCCTATCGCTGGTCGGAGGAAAACGAATTTCTGCAGCGTAAATCCGCGCTCATCATGCGGGAATATGACAGCGGCGATCCGTTGAAGAAAAAGATCGCCAGTGTGTTTCTGGAAAGCTTCCTGTTCTATTCCGGCTTTTACCTGCCAATGTTCTGGTCAAGCCGCGCCAAGCTCACCAACACGGCGGATTTGATCCGCCTCATCATCCGCGATGAGGCCGTGCATGGCTATTATATCGGCTACAAGTTCCAGCAGGCGCTGGAGCGTCTCGGTGAAACGCAAAGACAGGAGATCAAGGATTTCGCCTTCGATCTCCTGCTTGAACTTTACGACAACGAAGCGAAGTATACCGAAGACCTCTATGACGGCGTCGGCCTGACGGAGGACGTCAAGCAGTTTCTCCATTACAACGCCAACAAGGCCCTGATGAATCTGGGTTATGAGGCGCTGTTTCCGGCCGAGGCCTGCCGGGTCAACCCCGCGATCCTCTCGGCGCTTTCTCCGAATGCCGACGAGAACCACGACTTCTTTTCCGGTTCCGGCTCCTCCTATGTCATCGGCAAGGCGGTCGCGACCGAAGACGAAGACTGGGATTTCTGAAGCCGGTTTGTCGGCAGGACCCGCAAAACTATTGCGGGTTCACCACCTGGCTCGCAAGGCGGAAGGGGCTGGCGACGGTGGCGCCGATCGCATCGAAAACGAAGGCTCCCGCACTGTTGATATCACCCCCGCGCCTGCTTGCCTCAAGTTGCGGCACCATGGAGGCCAGCGCCGCATAGCGGTCGTGGTTGAGCGGGTCCGACGCCTTCAGATTGGAGATGTCGACGAATTGCACGCCCTCCTTAAGGGCGGCTTCCTGCACTTGGCGGTCGGTCACATCCAGCGCGCCGATACGGGTGACGTCGGCGCCAAGGATGGAAGAGGCTTTCAGCGCACGGTCATCCTTGGAAACGAGAACGGTGAGCGGCGGGCTGAGCCGGCCGACAACCTCGATCTGCTTGCGGAAGACATCGGCGTCGATATCGGGCGCAGCCAGCACCACCTGCAGCTTGGCGATGACATCGTTTCTGCCCTGGAAGCGCAATTGCCGCAGCGCCTCCATGACCAGCCAGCCGCCCATGCTGTGCCCGAACACGACGACGCTTTTCTTCGGGGTCTGCCGGGTGAGATCGATCAACATTGCGGCGAGCGCATCGCGTGAAAAGGTCGCGGACTCCTTGTCGGCCACATAGCCGGCGACCGAGGCTTGCGACGGCCAGGAAAAGACGAGTGGCACGCCGTTCATATTGGCATCCGCCGCCATCTGCGCCGCGCGGAACAGGGCTTCCTGATAGCTGTAATTATAGCCGTGCACAAAAAGTGCGATCTGCTTGCCGGAGCGGGCTATGTCGCCAAGATCGGCATTAAAGCGCGTCTTCGTCAGCATATCGGCCCTGGTGACGACGAAATCCTTGTTCGGGTCCGGCTTGCCGCTGGCCCATTCGATTTTCCCGCTTTTATGGGTGGGCGGAATGGAAATATCGAAACTGGCGTAGTTCGGCTCCATCGCCCGCTCCGTGCCGAAGCCCTTTTTCGCGTCCGTGTTTTTCTCCCGCGTGCTCGCCACGAAGGCGGTCACGATTTTCGTGTCGCGGGTCCTGGTGTTGACGGCCTCCAGCACATCCGCCCCCGGTCGGCCTGCGCAGGAGGAGAGAAGACCGAGAGTGAGAAAGAGAGAAAAGATCAGGCGCATGAATGGGCTACCGGTGATGAGGACCGGTTCATAAATAACCGGCGACTAAAAAAGTTGCTACTGAAGAATGAATTGCACTCTAGCGGCTGTCTTCGGTGCGGACGGACGTTCCCCACCTTGCTATCCGTCCATCTTCGTTTTAGGCCGTACACATGACGAACAAGGTGTCGCTTTTACGGCTGAAACTCACGGACTTCCGCAATTATGCGGCGGCTGCGCTCACGCTCGATGACCGCCACGTGGTGCTGACGGGCGACAACGGTTCCGGCAAGACCAATCTCCTGGAGGCCGTCTCCTTTCTTTCACCCGGAAGGGGTCTGCGCCGCGCCACCCTTTCTGATGTGACGCGGGTAGGGGCCGAAGCCACCGGCTTCTCGATCTTCGCCGATGTCGAGGGCATGGATGGCGAAGTTGCTATCGGTACGGGAATTGAAGGCGATGGCGAGGTGGTGTCGCGTCGCTTGAGACTGAACGGGACGCCGGTGAAATCCGTCGATGAACTGACTGACCATCTGCGGGTATTGTGGCTGACGCCCGCGATGGACGGCCTCTTTACCGGCTCGTCCTCGGACCGCCGGCGTTTCCTCGACCGGCTGGTGCTGTCGCTCGATCCCGCTCACGGAAGGCGGGCAAGCGATTTCGAAAAGGCCATGCGCGGCCGTAACCGGCTACTTTCGGAAGGCCGCTTCGATCCGGTCTGGCTGGACGGCATCGAAAAGCAGATGGCCGAACTCGGCATCTCCATGGCGGTCGCGCGTTATGAGATGCTCGGCCTCTTGAAGAGCCTCATCGAGGGGCGGGCGGGCAATGCCGCTTTTCCCTCGGCGGCGCTTTCTCTCTCCGGTTTCATGGACGATGGGCTCAATCGTCCCGCCGTCGATCTGGAGGATGAATACAGGCTTATGTTGCGCGATGGCCGGTATCGTGACGCCGCTGCCGGCCGCACACTGGATGGGCCGCACCGCGTCGATCTCTTCGTGCGCCATGCGGAAAAGGACATGGAGGCCGAACGCTGTTCAACCGGGGAACAGAAGGCGCTGCTGGTGGGGCTGGTGCTTGCGCATGCGCAGCTGACCGCCAATATGACTGGCCATGCGCCGGTTCTGCTGCTGGACGAGATCGCCGCCCATCTGGATGAGGGCAGGCGGGCGGCTCTGTTCGATCTCATTCATGCGCTTGGCGGCCAGAGTTTTATGACCGGAACGGATACAGCGATGTTCTCCGCCCTTGGCGACAGGGCGCAATTCTTCAATGTTTCCCATGGGAGCATCACGGCATGACGGCTAAAAGATGGAGGGCGACATGGACCCGCTGAGCCCGGAAGAAATCGAACGCTACAAGCGCCATATCCTGTTGCCGGAAATCGGCGGCGTGGGCCAGCAGCGGCTGAAGGCGGCGCGTGTGCTGGTCATCGGGGCCGGTGGTCTCGGCGCTCCTGTCCTGCATTATCTTGCCGCCGCCGGTGTCGGCACGCTCGGCATGATCGATGACGATGTGGTTTCCCTGTCCAATCTGCAGCGACAGGTGATCCACGATACCGGTACGATTGGGGAGCTGAAGACGGAGAGCGCGCGCAAGGCCATCGCCCGGCTTAATCCGCATGTCCGCACGCTTGTTTGTGAAGAGCGCTTTTCGCAGGTCTGGGCGCATGACCATCTGCCATCCTTCGATCTTCTGATCGACGGCTCGGATAATTTCGATACGCGTTATACCGCCGCCGATGCGGCGGAGGCTGCAAAAAGACCGTTGGTAACGGGGGCTGTCGGCCGTTTTGATGGTTCGGTGACGGTGCTGAAACCCTATGATACAAATGCCGAGGGCGCTCTGCTGCCCGGCTATCGCGACCTGTTTCCGGAACCGCCGCCGCAGGGCCTCATTCCCAATTGCGCGGAAACAGGCATTGTCGGCGCGCTGACAGGGGTTATCGGCACGCTTATGGCCATGGAGGCGATCAAGGTTATCACCGGTGCCGGCGAGCCGCTAATCGGCCGCCTGCTCCTCTACGATGCCCTGTCGGCCCGTTTCGAAACCGTGCGATACAAGCGGCGGGCAACTGGGAAGAAACCATGATCGAGATCGCTAAGATCGGGGAAGAATTCAATCGCTGGCAGGAATTGCTGGCACTTATCATGTCCTCCTTCGCCTATATGGATGGCGTCATCGATCCGCCGTCGTCGGCTCATCGCCTGACGCTTGGAAATCTGGCGGAGAAGGCAAGGGTGGAGATCGCTTTCGTGGCGCTTGATGGCGACGAGATTGTCGGCTGCCTGTTTTGCCGGCCGGAGCCGCCCGCCTGTCTTTATGTCGGCAAACTCTGTGTTTCCCCGAAAGCGCAGGGAAAGGGTATAGGCAAGATGCTTCTGGAGCAGGCCGAAGCGCTGGCGCGCGAATTGGCGTTACCGGCGCTGCGGCTGGAAACCCGTATCGAGCTTATCGCCAATCATACCAAATTCGCCGCCTGGGGTTTCGTCAAGACCGCCGAAAACGCCCATGCCGGCTATAACCGTACGACCTCTATCGAAATGACCAAATTCCTCCGCTGAACCGGCTTAGTTCCGCCCCGGCAGTACCCGGTTCGGCGGACGGTGGCCGTCGAACAGCGTGCGGATGTTGATGATGACCTTATCGCCCATTTCGATACGGCCTTCGATCGTCGCAGAGCCCATATGCGGAAGCAGCACGACCTTGCCTTCCTTGGCGAGCTTGATGAGCTTGGGGTTCACCGCGGGCTCATTCTCATAGACATCGAGACCGGCGCCGGCGATCTTGCCTTCGCGCAGGCACTGGATCATCGCCGCCTCGTCGATGATATCGCCGCGTGCGGTATTGACGATGTAGCTGGTCGGCTGCATCAGCGCCAGCCGCCGCGCTGAAATCAGGTGATAGGTTGCGGGCGTCGAAGGGCAATTGACGGAGACGATATCCACCCGTGCCAGCATCTGGTCGAGGCTGTCCCAATAGGTCGCCTCAAGCTCCGTCTCGGTGGCCGGATTGACGCGTTTGCGGTTGTGATAATGAATGGAAAGGCCGAAGGCCTTGGCGCGCCGCGCAACCGCCGTTCCGATGCGGCCCATGCCGACAATGCCGATGCGCTTGCCGGAAATGCGCCGCCCGAGCATCCAGGTCGGCGACCAGCCGAGCCATTCGTCCGCGCCGTTGGCGAGCACCCGTGTGCCTTCGATCATGCGGCGCGGCACGGCGAGCACCAGCGCCATGGTGATATCCGCGCTGTCCTCGGTCAGTACATTGGGCGTATTGGTGACGGTAATGCCCTTTCGGGCCGCGGCATCCACATCCACATGGTCGATGCCGTTGGAGAAGCTGGCGATCAGCTTTAGCTGCGGCCCTGCCTGCTCGATCATCGCGGCGGTGATGCGGTCGGTGACGGTCGGCACGAGCACATCCACCCTTTGCATGGCGGCGACAAGCTCCGCCTCGCTACGCGGGGTATCGTCGATATTCAGTTCGGCATCGAAGAGTTCGCGCATTCTGGTTTCGACGACGTCAGGCAATTTGCGGGTGATATAGACTGTCGGTCTCTTCTTGTGGGTCATCGTTTGCCGCTGCCTTGTTCAGAAGTCATTAACCAGAAAGAGCGATAATTTCTTTCAATCAGGGCGTTTCTACCAGACCCACCGGCGAAGACAAACAAAACTCGCTGAAGCTTGAGGCATGTGGAAACGAGCCTCCTTAAATATCATCCGGTTTGCAGAAGGCGGGAAACGGAAATGGGCATGCGCAGTGTGGTTTCTATCGTTTGCATTGCATTGTCTTTGGGCCTCCTCGGTGCGGCAACCGACGCCATGGCGCAGGGTGCCGCCAAAGGCGCAAGTGGCCTGCCGCTGCCGCGTTTTGTCAGCCTGAAATCCAAGCGCGTCAACATGCGCATCGGACCGAGCACGGATTATGCCGTGTCATGGATGTATCTGAAATCGGGAATGCCGGTGGAAATCATTCAGGAATATGAAAACTGGCGGCGCATCCGCGATGCCGACGGCACGGAAGGCTGGGTCAACCAGGCTCTGCTTTCCGGTGAGCGCACGGCCGTTGCTGCTCCCTGGATGCGTGGCAAGGGTAAGGAAGTTTATGTGAACATGCGCCGTGAGGCGCAGTCGGGCGCTTCCGTCGTGGCGCGGCTTGAGCCGGGCGTCGTCTTCAGGATCGGCGAATGCAATGGCGACTGGTGCCGCGCCGAGGCCGGCCAGGCCTCGGGCTGGGTTTCGCAGGGCGAAATTTGGGGTGCTTACCCCGGTGAAGCCTTTAAATAAGGCCGTGCTTCTCGCCAAGCGCCTTGAGCGATGACATCGGGCGCGGCCCGACCTGCTGAATGACGGCGGCAGCCGCAAGGCAGCCGAGCTTGCCGCAATCTTCAAGCGACCGGTCCTGCGTATAACCGAACAGGAAGCCCGCAGCGAAAAGATCGCCGGCGCCCGTCGTGTCCACCACATCATGCACCGGACAGGCTTCGACCTTCACACGTTCCGTGCCGCGTAGGATGACGGCGCCTTCCTCGCTCATCGTCACCGCTGCGATCTTGCAGTCGGCTGCGATTTTGGTCAGCGCAAGCTCGAAATCGTCGGTTTCGTAAAGCGAAAGCGCTTCCTGCTTGTTGGCGAAAACAATGTCCACAGTACCCGAACGCATCAGGTCGAGGAATTCGTCGCGATAGCGGCCAACGCAGAAGCTGTCGGAAAGCGTCATGGAGACTTCGCGGCCGTTTTCATGGGCAATGCGGGCGCATTCGCGAATGGCGTCCTTGGCGCGCGGCGGGTCCCAAAGGTAACCCTCGAAGTAGGTGACTTTTGTATCCGCCACCACGTCTTCTTCCACGTCTTCAGGACCGAGATCGACGCAGGCGCCGAGATAGGTGTTCATCGAACGCTCACCATCTTCGGTCACGAAGATCATCGAACGCGCAGTCGGCGGGAAGGTGCCTTCCGGCTTGGTTTCGAAATAGACCCCCTGCGCGCGAATATCGTGCTGGAAGATTTCGCCGAGCTGGTCTTGTGCCACCTTGCCGAAATAGGCGGCCTTGCCGCCGAAATTGGCCACACCCGCCGCCGTGTTACCAGCGCTGCCGCCGGAGGCTTCGAGAGCCGGTCCCATCAGCGAGTAAAGCAACTCGGCCCGTTCCGCATCGATGAGGTTCATCGCGCCTTTGGTAATGGCATTGTCGTTGAGAAAGCGATCGTCGCAGCGGGAAATGATGTCGACGATGGCATTGCCGACAGTCAGTACGTCGAATTTCGTCATAGGCCCTATCCGTTTCGCACAGGGTGTGCGTATTTTTCGAAAGGTCTTAAACATTTCTCGCGGCAAGAAAAGCCCAAACAGAAAATATGCCGTTCTCCGCGAGGAGCGAAAACGCGTCATCTGCCTGTAATGTGGTTAAGCTATTTCATTTCTCAGAGCAAAAGGTGTGTGAATGCATACCGGAATGGAAGGCATGAGGGTCTTCTGGCTCAACCGTTATCTCCGCCACGGATGTACTGGCGGCATATAACGGCCATAAAAGGCGGGGGAGACCCCGCTTTTTCTTTTTGGGTAACGTTCGGCCTTGCGAATTTTACGGGCCAAAACGCGCTTTCTGCCCAAAGCGGCTCACGAGTTTTGTCTTTCTTGGACGCCATATGGCGAAAACAAAGAGTGGGAGCGTTTTCGCGATTCCATTCCCGTGGAAAAGGCTCTAAAGCGGAGTATCTCCCGCAAAAGCCGCGAAAGCTTTCCCTCCATGTCTGCCGTTGCCGCGAATGTCGCCCCGATTTTCATTCTCATCCTGATCGGCTGGCTCACCGTCAAGGCCGGTCTGTTCAGGGCCGATGCTGGCGATATCCTCAGCGATTTCGTGTTCAAGATCGCCGTGCCGACCTTGATCTTCCGCACACTTGCGGAAGCGAATTTTCACGGTGCTTCGCCCTTCCGGCTCTGGATCACCTATTTCGCTGGCGTGGCCATCACCTGGACGGTCGGGCATATCGTCACCCGTTATGTTTTCAAGCAAGATGTCCGCATCGCCGTCATCGCCGGCATTTCCTCGGCCTTTGCGAATAATATTTTCATCGGCCTGCCGCTGGTTGGGCGGTCCGTGGGGGAGGAGGGGCTGGTCGCTCTCTCCATCCTGCTCGCCATCCATTTGCCGGTCATGATGATCGCCGGCACCATCCTGATGGAAAATGCCACGCACAAGGCGGTCGGTGGCGAAAAACGGAGCATGGCTGCGGTCTTCAAACAGGTGGGCCGCAATCTCATCACCAATCCGCTGGTGATCGGCCTTGTCATCGGGCTTTCGACCAATGTTTCCGGTGTGGCGCTGACACCAATTTTGAAAACCGTGGTCGATCAGATCGCCTCGATGGCGGGGCCGGCGGCGCTTATTTCGCTCGGCATGGCGCTGACGAAATATACCATCCGAGGCAACATGGGCATTGCCGTCACCATGACGGTGTTCAAGCTGCTGCTGCTGCCCGCCTGCGTTTGGGCAACGGGTCATGCGCTCGGTCTCAGCCGGGAATGGACTGCGGCGCTCGTGCTTACCTCGTCGGTGCCGACTGGGGTCAATGCCTGGCTTATCGCCAACCGCTTCGGCATCGGCCACAGCGTTGCCGCCTCCACCATCAGCATTTCCACAGCGACCGGCGTTCTCTCCGTGTCGCTATGGGCATGGCTGCTGAGCTGATTATTCTGCCGAGTTGATTATTTCTGGGCGCTCAGAATCTTGAAGCGGGCATTGCGGCACACCTCAGTGCTGGTGCGGAATTCCGCCGCGAGCACCGGCTCATAGGGCATGCCGCGATTGGCGACCATCAGCAGCTTGCCGCCGCTGCGCAGCGCGCCGGCGGCAGCCTTGATGAAGGCCTGGCCGATGGCAGGTTCTGCTGCCTGTCCCGCCGCATGGAAAGGCGGGTTCATGATGATGAGGTCGTATTTTTCCTTCGGCGGCTCGTTTGCCAGGTCCTGCCAGAAGAAGCGCGCCGTCAGCCTCGGATTGTTTTCGAGAAGATTGGTTTTGGCGAATTCCAGCGCATTCCAGTCCGCCTCGAACAGATCGATACGGGCCGTGCGCGGCGATTTCTCGGCCAGCATGACGGAGAGATAACCCCAGCCCGCACCGAAATCGGCGGCATTGCCGTCAAAATCTGTAGGCAAACGCGATGCGAGCAGTTCCGAGCCGTCATCCACGCGGTCATGGGAGAACATGCCGGGCAGGGCGGTGAAGCGGCCTTCGACCGTCACCGGCTTCTGGGCGAGCTTCGACACGGCAGACGCAATATCGTCCGGCCGTTTGAACCAGAGCGCGACGCCGTGGTACTTCGGCGTCGATTCCACCTCGATGCCAAGCTTTGCCAGTGTCTTGCGCAGCGTCACGATACCGTCTTCCTTCGATCCGGCCGCGACGATCAGGCCTCCGGCCTTCGCGCGCGAAAGCGCTTCGGCGACGCGGTTTTCATTCTCGCCGCGATGTTTGCCGCAAAGCAGCAGCGCCGCATCGTAATTCTCGCCCGAAATATCCGGTGTCACCTCCGCACCCTGAGCCTGCAGAGCACGATAAAGCGGCCGTAGATGCTGAACCGCGACGATCTCCGCGTCAAAACCGTTCAGCAGGGGACCGGCTTCCGCTCCCAGAAACAGAACGCGTTCGCCCTCTTTCGGCATGGAAAGCATGTCCGAGGCAAAGGGATGGAAAAGGGTTTTCACGGCGTCACGGCTCATGGGAGCATCCTTAAGGTCGAATAGAAAAAAGGCGCGGGCAAAACCCGCGCCTCGATAGGGTCTGGCGGCGCGGCCTTATTCGGCAGCGGCTTCGCCGTCTTCCTTCTTCTTGTCGGCAGCGACTTCCTTGCCGGTTGCCTGGTCGACAACCTTCATGGACAGGCGAACCTTGCCACGCTCGTCGAAGCCCATCAGCTTCACCCAGACCTTGTCGCCTTCCTTGACGACGTCAGAGGTCTTGGCGACACGCTCGGAAGCGAGCTGCGAGATGTGGACGAGGCCGTCACGGGCACCGAAGAAGTTGACGAAAGCGCCGAAGTCAGCGGTCTTCACAACCGTGCCTTCGTAGATCTGGCCGACTTCCGGTTCCGCAACGATCGAGTGGATCCACTTGCGGGCCGCTTCGATTTCCTTGCCGGAAGAAGAAGCGATCTTGACGGTGCCATCGTCTTCGATGTTGATCTTCGCGCCGGTCTTTTCGACGATTTCGCGAATGACCTTGCCGCCCGAACCGATGACTTCACGGATCTTGTCGACCGGGATGTTCATCACTTCGATGCGCGGCGCAAATTCGCCGAGCTGGCCGCGGCTCTCGGTGATGGCGTTGGCCATTTCGCCGAGGATGTGCTTGCGGCCACCCTGTGCCTGCTCCAGAGCGATCTTCATGATCTCTTCGGTGATACCGGCGATCTTGATGTCCATCTGCAGCGAGGTGATGCCGTCGGCCGTACCCGCAACCTTGAAGTCCATGTCGCCAAGGTGGTCTTCGTCACCGAGAATATCGGAGAGAACCGCAAAGCGCTCGCCTTCGAGGATGAGGCCCATGGCGATACCGGCAACCGGCTTGGCCAGCGGAACGCCGGCATCCATCAGTGCGAGCGAGGTGCCGCAAACGGTTGCCATCGACGAGGAGCCGTTGGACTCGGTGATTTCGGAAACGACGCGGAGCGTATAGGGGAACTGTTCCGCAGTCGGCAGCATCGGGCGGATAGCGCGCCATGCGAGCTTGCCGTGACCGATTTCGCGACGGCCCGGGGAACCCATGCGGCCTGTTTCGCCGACCGAGTAGGGCGGGAAGTTATAGTGCAGCAGGAAGCGTTCCTTGTACATGCCGGTCAGGCTGTCGACATACTGCTCGTCTTCGCCGGTGCCGAGGGTCGCGACAACGATCGCCTGGGTTTCACCGCGGGTGAACAGCGCCGAACCGTGGGTGCGCGGCAGCAGGCCGACTTCCGAGATGATCGGGCGAACGGTCGACAGGTCGCGGCCATCGATACGGCTCTTGGTGTCGAGAACGTTCCAGCGAACGATTTTCGCCTGAAGGTGCTTGAAGACAGCGCCGATTTCTTCCGGCGTGTACTTGGCTTCGCCTTCTTCCGGCAGGAAGTGCGCCTTCACCTTTGCCTTGACCGCATCGACGGCGGCGTAACGGGCTGCCTTTTCGGTGATCTTGTAGGCATCGCGCAGTTCGGCTTCGGCGAGCGCCAGCATTTCGTTTTCGAGCGCGGAGAAATCTTCCGGTTCGAATTCGCGCGGTTCCTTGGCAGCAACTTCGGCGAGCTTGATAATCGCGTCGATAACCGGCTGGAAGCCGCGATGACCGAACATGACGGCACCGAGCATGATTTCTTCGTTGAGTTCCTTGGCCTCGGACTCAACCATCAAAACGGCGTCCTGCGTACCGGCAACGACGAGGTCGAGAACAGACTCGTCCATTTCGTCCAGATGCGGGTTAAGAACATACTCACCGTTGATGTAGCCAACGCGCGCGCCGCCAACCGGGCCCATGAACGGAACGCCAGAGAGCGTAAGCGCTGCGGAAGCCGCAACCATCGACAGGACGTCCGGGTTGTTTTCCAGATCGTGCTGGATGACGGTGACGACGACCTGCGTGTCGTTCTTGTAGCCTTCCGGGAAAAGCGGACGGATCGGACGGTCGATCAGGCGCGAAACCAGCGTTTCGTTTTCGCTCGGACGGCCTTCGCGCTTGAAGTAACCACCGGGGATCTTGCCGGCTGCGTAGGTCTTTTCCTGATAGTTGACTGTCAGCGGGAAGAAGTCCTGACCCGGCTTCGGAGACTTTGCGGAAACCACGGTCGCGAGAACCATCGTCTCGCCGTAGGTTGCGATGACGGCGCCGTCAGCCTGACGGGCAACCTTGCCGGTCTCGAGCTTCAGCGGGCGGCCTGCCCATTCGATTTCCACGGAGTGTTGATTGAACATATCTTGTCCTTGGTTGTGGCTGCCTGCTCCGGCGTCGTGACCGGCGGAAGCAGCGCTATGACTCAATCACGGGCAAGACAGCGGGAGGCTTCGAGAAGCAAGCATCCGGCAATCCTGCCCCATGACAGGTCTGCGGTTGAAAAAGGCGGCGCCGGCCCATCCGGGTCACCCTTATCGTCCGGGGGCCACATCAGCGGCGAACGCCCGGAAATTCATGCGGCCTCAAAAGACCGGATATAAAAACCGGCGGGCATCGTTGCGAAACCCGCCGGAGAAGTTATTAGCGGCGAATGCCGAGAGCACCGATCAGCTTGGTGTAACGGGCTTCGTCCTTCTTCTTCAGATAATCGAGAAGCGAACGACGGCTCGAAACCAGCGTCAGAAGGCCACGACGGGAGTGGTTGTCCTTCTTGTGGTCCTTGAAGTGACCGGTCAGGTTGTTGATCCGCTCGGTCAGGATAGCAACCTGAACTTCCGGCGAACCGGTGTCGCCTTCCTTCGTGGCATATTCCTTGATGAGGGCGGCTTTGCGCTCTGCAGTAATCGACATCGGACGATCCTTTCTGTTTTAAGGAAAAATGGGACGCCTAAAGCCGGGATGTCGTCCAGCTCTGGCCATTCAGCAGCATAGGCAAAGCCCAAGCTGGCGCTGCCTATAAACTATTCCGGGTGCAATTGAAAGAGGCGATTGACAGCCCCTCTCGAGCCTCGACTTAGCCGAAAACACGCTTCGGCCGGAATTCGCCTTCGCCGATTTCGCCAATGGCGACGAGCTTGCCATGCGCGGTGGCATAGGCTTCCGGATGGTTGGCCGGTGCATCGCGCCCGCGCAGCAGGATGGGGTTGCCCATCTTCAGCCTGTGCGCCTGATCGTCGTTGATGATGAGGCGGGGAAGGGCGGAAAGCGCCTCGGCCGTGTCGATCAGGAAGGCATCCAGCGCCTCCAGTCGCTCGTCGCGATCCTCCACGGCTTCCAGCGCCGTCAAGGTTTCGAGCGGCACCATCATGTCTTCGCCGAAGGGGGCGACCATGGTGCGGCGCAGTTCCGAAATATGACCGAAACAGCCGAGATCGCGGCCCATGTCGCGCGCCAGCGCGCGTACATAGGTGCCTTTGCCGCATTCCACTTCGAAATGCGCTGTATCGGCATCGGGGCAGGCCAGCAGCGTCAGGCGATGGATTTCCACCTCGCGTGCGGGAATTTCCACGGTCTCGCCGTCTCGCGCCAGATCATAGGCACGCTCGCCGGCGATCTTGATGGCGGAAAATTGCGGCGGTGTCTGGAGGATCACGCCGGTATAATTGGGCAGGATATCGAGGATCGCCTGTTCATCCGGGCGTTGATCGGAGGAATCGACCACTTCGCCTTCCAGATCGTCGGTCGAGCGTTGCTCGCCCCAGGTGACGGTAAACTCGTAGATTTTCCGGCCGTCCATCACGTAGGGCACGGTTTTAGTGGCATCGCCAAGCGCGATGGGCAGCATTCCGGAAGCGAGCGGATCGAGCGTGCCGGCATGGCCGGCCTTCTGGGCGTTGAACAGCCATTTGATCTTGGAAACGGCCTCGGTCGAGCCGAAATCCAGCGGCTTGTCGAGAATGAGCCAACCGGAAATCGGGCGGCCCTTGGGTTTGCGGTTCTGCTGTTTGCGTGGTTTGGACATGCTTCAGTTCTGTTCGTCGTCTTTTTCGTTCGAAGGTCCAAGATCGCGCTGTACTTCGGGCGAGCGCAGAAGCGCGTCGATCTTCTGGTAATTGTCGAAACTCGTATCGTCGCGAAAACGCAGTTCCGGCATGTATTTCATCTGCCGAAGCTGCGGGCCGAGACGGCCGCGCATGTATTTTGCATGGCGGTTCAGGGCGCTGATGATATCGGTGTGGTCGGCAACGCCGAGCGGCGTCACGTAGGCGGTGGCGATCTTAAGATCGGGCGACATGCGCACTTCCGAAATGGAAATGACGGTGCTTTCGATCAGATCGTCGCGGACTTCACCGCGCTGGAGAATCTGGGTCAGTGCGGCGCGCACCTGTTCGCCGACGCGCAGCATGCGTTGCGAAGGGGCGGATGATGTTGCTTTTGCCATTGGTTATGTCTCAAACGGAGCGAGCGCCGGTAAGCCGGCGCCCGACAGTAAATTCCTGTTTTGCGGCGAGAACGCTCTTTGTTCTAATCGCATTTCCGGACGGAAAACCGGGGTCCACTTTTCCTGGGAATACTTTAGAGCGTTCTCGTGATGTGTTCGACGCGGAAGCACTCGATGGTGTCGCCGGCGCGGATGTCTTCGTAGTTTTCGAAGGCCATACCGCATTCCTGACCGACCGGCACTTCTGCCACTTCGTCCTTGAAGCGCTTGAGGGTCTTGAGCTTGCCTTCGTGGATGACGACGTTGTCGCGTACCAGACGCACACCCGCACCACGCTCCACCTTGCCTTCGACGACGCGGCAACCCGCGACCTTGCCGACCTTGGTGATGTTGAACACCTCGAGGATTTCCGCGTTGCCGAGGAAGGTCTCGCGACGCTCCGGCGAAAGCAGACCCGACATCGCTGCCTTCACGTCATCCACCAGATCGTAGATGATGTTGTAGTAGCGGATCTCGATGCCGGCGCGTTCGGAGGCCGTACGTGCCTGTGCGTTGGCGCGAACGTTGAAGCCGATGATCGCGGCGTTGGATGCCTCGGCAAGCGAGATATCCGATTCCGTGATGGCGCCAGCGCCCGAGTGAACGATACGAGCGCGGACTTCATCGGTGCCGAGCTTGTCGAGCGAAGCGATAATGGCTTCGACCGAGCCCTGCACGTCTGCCTTGATGACCAGCGGGAATTCCTTCATTCCCGAAGTCTGCAGCTGGCTCATCATCTGTTCCAGCGAGCCGCGCTGGCCGGTCTGACGTGCGACGGCCTTGTCGCGTGCCAGACGCTGGCGGTACTCGGAAATCTCGCGAGCACGGCTTTCGTTTTCGACAACCGCGAAACGGTCACCGGCAGATGGCGTGCCGGAAAGACCGAGAATCTCGACAGGCATGGCCGGACCGGCTTCCTTGACGTGTTCACCCTTGTCGTTGACGAGGGCGCGAACGCGGCCCCACTGGTCGCCGGCGACGATGATCTGACCAGGCTTCAGCGTACCCTTCTGCACGAGAACTGTGGCGACTGCACCACGGCCGCGGTCGAGTTCCGCTTCGATGACGGTACCTTCTGCGGTACGGTTCGGATCTGCCTTGAGGTCGAGAATTTCAGCCTGCAGCAGGATCGCTTCAAGCAGCTTGTCGAGACCGAGCTGTTTCTTGGCGGAAACTTCCACGTCAAGCACTTCACCGCCCATGGATTCCACGAAGACTTCGTGCTGCAGGAGCTGCTGGCGAACCTTTTCCGGGTTTGCCTCGTGCTTGTCGATCTTGTTGATCGCAACGACGATCGGAACACCGGCTGCCTTGGCATGGTTGATGGACTCGATCGTCTGCGGCATCACGCTGTCGTCAGCGGCGACCACCAGAACGGCGATATCCGTCGCCTGCGCACCGCGGGCACGCATGGCCGTAAAGGCGGCGTGGCCGGGGGTATCGATGAAGGTGATCTTCTGGCCGTTCTTTTCGACCTGATACGCACCGATATGCTGGGTGATGCCACCGGCTTCGCCCGCAACCACATTCGCCTGACGGATGGCGTCGAGCAGCGAGGTCTTGCCGTGGTCGACGTGGCCCATGATCGTGACAACCGGCGGACGCGGCAGCATTTCGCCTTCGTCGTCTGCCTGGTTGAAGATGCCTTCTTCCACGTCGGATTCAGAAACGCGCTTGACGGTGTGGCCGAATTCGACGGCGATCAGTTCCGCCAGATCGGCGTCGATCACGTCGCCCGGCTTCATCATCTGGCCTTCCTTCATCAGGAACTTGATGACGTCGACGGCGCGTTCGGACATGCGCTGCGACAGTTCCTGAATGGTGATGGTTTCCGGCAGGATCACTTCGCGCATGACCTTTTCACGGGTCTCCTGCATCTGGCTGCGGCGGAATTTTTCCTGGCGGCGGCGCATGGATGCCATGGAGCGTCCGCGCGGCGTGCCGTCTTCATCCAGGTTGGACGAGGTGACGGTCAGCTTGCCGCGACGGCGTTCTTCTTCCGTCTTCAGGCGTGCAGCCGGCTTTGCCGGTGCAGGCGCGGCGACCTTGCCACGAACCGGCAGGTTGCCACGGCGTGCACCGCGATCGTCCTCGTCGTCGCCATCGGTACGACGTCCGCGCGGAGCAGCGGTTTCGGGAGTTGCGCGAGAAGGGGCGGCAGCGGCGGGCTGAGGACGAGCCTCGGCGCGCGGCGCCGGCTGGGCGGCGGCAGCCGGCTTTTCATCGACCGGTTCCGACTTTGCTTCCACGGCGGGCTGGCTTGCGGCCAGCTTGGCGGCTGCGGCCTCTTCGACGGCACGGCGTGCGGCCTCTTCCTTTTCGGCGGCGATGCGGCGCTCTTCTTCCACCTTGCGGCGCGCTTCGTCTTCGGCGCGCTGCTTGGCTTCGATCACGTCGCGGGCCTGTGCTTCCATCAGCGCGCGGCGGCGGGCTTCCATCTCGCCTGCCGACAGGTCGTGCAGGACGTTGCCGCGCGGACGCTCAGGCTGGCGCTGCTGCGGTGCGGACGAGCCGGGACGCTGCTGCGGCTGGGAGGAACCCGGACGCTGCTGCTGGCCGCTGGGCTGGTGGATGCGCTGCTGCGGCGCCTGCGGACGTGGTGCTGCCGTGGGGGCAGGAGCCGCCGGCTTCGGAGCGGGCGCTGCAACCGAATGAACCTGCTTCTCGTCTTCAGGACGCATGGGGCGGCGCTTGCGTGTTTCCACGACAACCGCGTTCGTGCGACCTCGACCCATATCCTGCCGCACGGTGCCCTGATTCATCCCGCCCGGCTTGAGGGTGAGAGTCTTCTTAGGCTGTGCGTTAAGTGTCTTGTCGTCGTTGTTGTCGGTCATTCCGTTCCCGTTCCTTCGGACGAGAACCGGATGACGTTCATCAGGTCTCGTCGTTCAATTGCTGCATCGGAACGCGGCGACCGTTCATGTCGGGCAACCGCGTCATTGTTCTGTCCGGGCAGCGTCGCGTTCCGCCTGAGATTGGCCGCCAAGGCGGTACCGCTCAAGCATCGTTGCGCGCTTCACTACACCCTCACCCGCCTGCCCTGCAAGCGCGCAGGCATGGATAAAAGCATTCTGGCCCATCAACTCGTCCATTTCGGCGCCGCTGAAGAGCCGGAAGGACGGAATTTCATTGCCGGCATCGCTGCCGAGCGCCCAGGCCTTGCGGGCCTGGTCCAGTTTTCTCACGCCGTCTGCCGCAGCATCGGTCGCGTGGAACACGGCAATCGCATTCCCCGAACGGACGGCGGCGTCGACTTTCATCGCGCCGCTGATGAACTGGCCCGCCTTGCGCGCCATGTTCATCATGCCTGCAAGCTGCTGCGCCATCAGCCGGTCGAGAAGAGCAAGAAGCTCCGGCCCGGCTTTAACGTCGCGTCTGAGAGCCCGCGCGAAGAGCTTCTTCGCGATGGCCTTCTCGATCAGGGCGCGCTCGGGTGTTACCCAGCAACCGCGCCCCGGCAATTGGCGTTTCAGGTCCGGAACGACGTTGCCGTCCGGGCCTGCGACGAAGCGGATCAGCTCATCCGGCGATCCGCTCTGCCGTGTCACAATGCACATACGTCCGTTGACGTCGCCCTTGATCCGCCCGTCATCGTCAGTCTCGGGCAGATCGTCCGGCTCATGCACCTGCGATGTCATTCCTGCTCGGCGGTATCCGCCTCCTCGGCAGCCTCAGGATCGGCTTCCTCTGCGGAAGCAAGCTCCTCGGCGGTGATCCAGCCTGCCAGAAGACGCGCCTGCACCACCATGTTCTCGGCTTCGACGCGCGAAACATCGAGCTTGGAGAAGATGCCTTCGAACTTCTTGGTCTCGCCGTCCTTGCGCTCGCTCCAGCCGACCAGGTCGTCCGCCGCGCAACCGGCAAAATCCTCAATGGTCTTGATGCCGTCTTCACCCAGCGCCACCATCATCTGCGAGGTCAGGCCGTCAATCTGGCGCAGCTCGTCGGAAACGCCGAGTTCCTTGCGCTTGGCGTCCATTTCGGCTTCCAGGCGCTCCAGATATTCGCGGGCGCGGGTCTGGATTTCATCGGCGGTGTCTTCATCGAAACCGTCGATCGAGGAAATTTCGTCGAGATCGACATAGGCCAGCTCTTCGACCTGCGCGAAGCCTTCGGAGGCCAGAACCTGACCGACCATTTCGTCGACGTCGAGGGCCTCCATGAACAGGGCCGTGCGCTCGTTGAATTCCTTCTGGCGGCGCTCGGATTCTTCCTGCTCCGTCATGATGTCGATATCCCAGCCGGTCAGCTGCGATGCCAGACGCACGTTCTGACCGCGACGGCCGATGGCGAGCGACAGCTGCTCGTCGGGAACTACCACTTCGATGCGCTCGGACTCTTCATCCAGAACGACCTTGGCGACTTCTGCCGGCTGCAGGGCGTTGACGATGAAGGAGGCCGGTTCCTGGCTCCACGGGATGATGTCGATCTTTTCGCCCTGGAGTTCGCCGACAACCGCCTGAACACGCGAACCGCGCATACCGACGCAGGCGCCCACCGGATCGATCGACGAGTCGTTGGAGATGACGGCGATCTTGGCGCGCGAACCGGGGTCACGGGCAACCGACTTGATCTGGATGATGCCGTCGTAGATTTCCGGAACTTCCATGGTGAAGAGCTTCACCATGAACTGCGGATGGGTACGCGACAGGAAAATCTGCGGGCCACGCTGTTCGCGGCGAACGTCGTAGACGTAAGCGCGCACGCGGTCGCCGTAACGCATGTTTTCCCGCGGGATCATCTCGTCACGACGGATGATGCCTTCGCCACGGCCGAGATCGACGATGACGTTGCCATATTCGACGCGCTTGACGGTGCCGTTGACGATTTCGCCGATGCGGTCCTTGAACTCGTCATACTGGCGGTCACGCTCGGCTTCGCGCACCTTCTGCACGATGACCTGCTTGGCGGACTGGGCGGCGATACGGCCGAAATCCATCGGCGGCAGCGGATCGGCAATGAAGTCGCCAAGCTTGGCATCCGGGTTGCGGTCGCGGGCCAGCTCCAGCGGGATCTGGGTCGAATAATCCTCGGCGGCCTCGACAACTTCCAGAAGACGCTGCAGGCGGATTTCGCCGGTCTTGGAGTTGATGTCGGCGCGGATGTTGGTTTCCGAACCATAGCGCGAGCGGGCGGCTTTCTGGATAGCGTCGGCCATTGCGGCAAGCACGATTTCGCGGTCGATGACCTTTTCGCGCGCCACAGCATCGGCGATCTGCAGAAGCTCAAGCCGGTTAGCACTCACTGCCATTTTTCTATCTCCGTAAGTCGCATGATTGCGGGGTTCGCCCTTGTTTCCGGGCTTTACGTTGGAATTAGTCTTCGTCTGCTTCGTTTTCGTCGTTCTGGTTTGCGGCGGCGGCCTTGGCCGCCTTGTCTGCCCGCAGCGCATCACGAATAAGATCGTCCGTCAGAATGAGCTTCGCATCCGAAAGCGCGCTGAACGGAATGATGACTGTCGGTTCCTCGCCATAGGCGATCTGGTCGCGTTCCAGCTTGAAGCCGTCCGCATTGACCTCGACGATCTTGCCGCGAAACCGCTTGCGGTTCTCGACCAGAATGGAGGTTTCGACCTTCACCAGATGACCCTGCCAGCGGGTGAAATCCGATTTGCGAACCATCGGCCGGTCGATGCCGGGCGAGGAAACTTCGAGATGATACGCTTTATCGACCGGATCTTCCACATCAAGAACCGGTGAAATCGCCATGGAGACGGCTTCGCAGTCTTCGACGGTCATGGTGCCGTCTTCGCGTTCGGCCATGATCTGAAGCGTCATGCCGTTCTGGTTGGAGAGCCGCACGCGCACCAAGAGATATCCCATGCCCGTCAAAACAGGCTCGATGATCTCGGCGATGCGCTGGTCGATGCCCGTTTCGGTTATCAGTCGCGGTTCATGTGCGGTGTCTGCCATCTGGCCTTCCGGTCTTTGATGTTCACCGGGCCTTCTGCCCGTGGTTTCCGGTTCGCCTAACGAAAAAGAGCGGAGCCTCGCGGCCCCACTCTTCATCAAGCGATCAAGAATTTCAGGGCTCATATAGACCCATCGGGGCGGGATTGCAAGGTTTTAGCGGGCTCTTCCGCTTTGGGTGCCGCCCCCGTCACATTTTCACCCTTACCATGTCGGAAAGGCTGGCATGATCGCCGGCACTGTCTATAGTTGCCGTTTGACAAATCGCAGTTGCATCAAGTGGACAGAGCGTGCCTGACCGTAAATCGCCACTCGCGCCTTTAAGGCATTTGACTTACAGACGAATCTGGATCGCCAGCCTTGCCTCGAATTTCGGCGGATTGATCCAGGCGGTGGGTGCCGCATGGATGATGACGTCGCTCTCAAGTTCGGAAAACATGATCGCGCTTGTGCAGGCCTCCACCTCTTTGCCGATCATGCTGTTCTCGCTGATTTCAGGGGCGCTGGCCGATAGTTTCGACCGCCGCCGCATCATGATTTCGGCGCAGCTTTTGATGCTGACGGCCTCCGTGCTGCTGACGGTGTTCGCCTGGTCCGGCTGGCTTACGCCGTGGCTTCTGCTTTTCTTCACCTTCATGATCGGCTGCGGCACGGCGCTCAACAATCCGTCCTGGCAGGCCTCCGTCGGCGAAATGGTGCCGCGCGAGGATTTGCCGGCCGCCGTGACGCTGAACAGCGTTGGCTTCAACATCACCCGCAGCGTCGGCCCGGCAATCGGCGGCATCATCGTCGCGGCCGCCGGCGCCGCTGCCGCGTTTTTCGTGAATGCGCTGAGCTATTTCACGCTGATCTACGCCCTGTTTCGCTGGCAGCCGCCCAAATATGCCTCGACCCTGCCGCGCGAGCAGCTTCTGGCCGCCATTTCGGCCGGCATGCGTTATGTGGCGATGTCGCCCAATATCGGCAAGGTGCTGGTGCGTGGCTTCCTTTTCGGCCTTTCCGCCAGCGCCATCCTCGCTTTGATGCCCATCGTTGCCCGCGATCTGGTCGAAGGCGGCCCTCTGACCTACGGCGTCATGCTGGGCGCCTTCGGCGTCGGTGCGATTGGCGGTGCGCTGATCAGCGCCAGATTGCGCGAGGTCCTGTCGAGCGAATGGATCGTGCGCGTCGCATTTCTAGGCTTCGCCTTCAGCGCTGGCGTAACAGCGGTTAGCACGAGTGCGATCGTCACCTCGCTGGTTCTGACCGTTGCCGGCGCCTGCTGGGTTCTGGCGCTGTCACTCTTCAACACCATCGTCCAGCTCTCCACCCCGCGCTGGGTGGTAGGCCGGGCGCTCTCGCTCTACCAGACGCTCACCTTTGGCGGCATTGCGGTCGGCAGCTGGCTGTGGGGCGAGCTGGCGGAAGACTATGGCATTTCTTACTCGCTGCTCTGTTCGTGCGCGCTGATGCTGCTTGGCGTCGTCGTCGGTCTCAAGCTCGCGATGCCCGCCTTCGCCTCACTCAATCTCGATCCGCTCAACCGTTTCGTTGAACCCCCGCTGAGGTTGGATATCAAGCCGCGCAGCGGCCCCATCGCCATTCTGATCGACTATGAAATCCATGACGAGGATCTCGGCGAATTTTTGCCGCTGATGGCCGAGCGTCGCCGTATCCGCATCCGGGACGGTGCCCGCAACTGGAACCTGATGCGCGATCTCGAAAACCCCGACATCTGGACCGAAAGCTACCATGTGCCGACCTGGGTGGAATATGTCCGCCACAACCATCGCCGCACCCAGGCGGATGCGGAGGCCTGGGACCGGCTGCTCGAGCTTCACCGTGGCAAGACGCGACCAAGGGTGCACCGGATGATCGAGCGGCAGACCATTCCGCCGACCGACGATATCTTTCACAAGCCCCATACCGATCAGCATTGAGAGGCGAGGGCTAAAAGCGGATTATCTCAGCTTCGCCTTCAGCGTCGCATCCGGAAAACATGTAGGCGCAAGACCGTTTTTCGCCTGCCAGTCGCCGAGTGAGCGACGCGTCTTGAAACCGGCCAGCCCATCTGCCTTGCCGACATCGTAACCCTTGGCCACGAGCGCCTTCTGCATGGCGAGAACATCGGAGCGCAGCATCGACCCGACATTGCCCCATTCACCCTTGAACGGGCCCGCCCCATGGGCGATGCGGTCGGCGAGATTGCCGATGAACAGCGCGTAGAGATCGGAATTATTATATTCCTTGATGACGTAGAAATTCGGTGTCACCACAAATTCCGGCCCGTGCCGCCCGGCCGGCACCAGCATCATGCCATCGGCGGATAGGTCATTGGCCGGAAAGGCTTTTCCGGAAATGCGGGTGATGCCCATCTTCGCCCAGTCGGCCACCGGCCGGGCAAGATCAGGGCCTTCCTGCGCGCAGGAAACATTGGTGGGGATCGACACTTCGAAACCCCAGTCGCGATTTCTCTGCCAGCCGCGCTGGGAAAGATAGTTCGCTATGGATGCCAGCGCGTCCGGCACGGAATTCCAGATATCGCGATGGCCGTCGCCATCGAAATCCACGGCATATTTGAGATAGCTCGATGGCATGAATTGCGGCTGGCCGAGCGCGCCGGCCCAGGAGCCCATCATGCGCGAGGCTGCGATATCGCCGCTTTCGACGATCTTCAGCGCATCGATCAGCTCGGCGCGGAACATCTCCTTGCGGGTCGACATATAGGCTTTCGTGGCCAGTACATCGACCACGGAATGCGGCAGTTTTGCCCGGCCGAAGCCGGATTCGCGGCCCCAGATCGCAACGACGATATCGCCGGGAACGCCGTATTTCGCCTCGATCCTGCGCAGCGTCGCCGCATGGGTGGCTGCAAGCGAACGCCCGGTGCCGGCCAGCCCCTGCAGCCGTTTTTCGGAGAAGTAGGCGCCCGGCGAGGAAAATTCCGCCTGACTCTGGCTCTGTTCCTTCGGCGGCTTCTGACCGGGAATGACGAGATCGGGCAGGGTCCAGCTGATGGAGAGACCGCTGAGCGTAGCTTCAAGCGTCTTTTGCGAAATGCCGGCCTTGCGGGCTTCCGGCCAGATTTCCTTTTTCAGCCAGGCATTAAATTCAGCGTCATATCTGGCTGCCGCTGCTCCTGTCGGTGCCGATTGCGCCAAGGCCGGCGTCGCTGAAAAAACGGAAAGAAGTGCAGCCAGTGCCTTTGGGGCAAAATGGTTTCGCATTCGGTCTCCTCTTTGAATGACGGGGAGGGAGGGTGGCTTCAGATCGTCGTGCGCGCCCTAAGCGCCGCCGTCAATGTGCCTTCGTCGAGATAATCGAGCTCACCACCCACCGGCACGCCATGCGCAAGCCGGGTGATCTTGATGTCCAGACCGGAAAGGCGGTCGGTGATGTAGTGGGCGGTTGCCTGCCCCTCCACCGTCGCATTGACGGCGATGATAAGCTCGCGAATGCCGCCGGCGCTGACACGGTCGATCAGCCCCTTGATATTCAAATCCTCCGGCCCGACGCCGTCGAGCGGCGAAAGCGTGCCGCCAAGAACGTGATAGGCGGTGTTCATCGCACCCGTCCGCTCCAGCGCCCAAAGATCCGACACGTCTTCCACGACGATGATGACCGACTGGTCGCGCCGGTCGTCAGTGCAGACGGTGCAGGGATCGATCGTATCGACATTGCCGCAGCAGGAGCAGATCTTCACCTTGTCATAGGCCTCGCCCATGGCATGGCCCAGCGGCCCGAGAAGCTGTTCCTTCTTCTTGATGAGATGCAACGCCGCCCGCCGCGCCGAACGGGGGCCAAGCCCCGGCACTTTTGCCAGAAGCTGGATCAGTTTTTCAATTTCAGGACCGGTGACTCGTTTTGCCATGAGCGCTTTCTACTGCATAAATCGGGAAACGGGAATCATGAAGCGCAAAGGGCAGTCCATGAAAATCAGGGCGGTATGCCGGGGCGAGGCAAAAAGCCTGCCGGGAAAGACGGCGAAGACGGGAATCTTCAAACATGCCGTGCAGGGCCCGGTCATGGTGGATGCCGAAGGTATCGTCAGCGACGCCGTCTGCAATCGCAAACATCATGGCGGGCCGGATCAGGCGATTTACGTTATGGGGTCCGTCGATCTCGATTTCTGGTCACGCACGCTGGGTTTTGTCGTCGAACCCGGATTTTTCGGCGAAAACCTCGTGCTGGAGGGGGTGGACAGCGCAAAACTCCATGTCGGCGACAGGTTCTCGGCCAGCGAAGTCGTGCTGGAGGTAACCGCCGCCCGCATTCCCTGCGCCACCCTGTCAGCCCGCATCGGCGACCCCGATTTCGCACCGCGCTTCCGGCAGGCGGGCCAGCCGGGTTTTTATTGCCGGGTGCTGAAAGGCGGAATGCTCGCCGCTGGGGAGGATATCGCCTTCGCACCCTATCAGGGAACGAAACTGCCGATACCGACTATTCTCCAGCGCTTCCGCCCCATGCAGCTCGACATGGCTGAACGCACAGCCTATCTCGAAACGCCGCTTGCAAGCCGGTTCCGCGCGATGCTGGAAGCCTAAACCTTTTCCAGACGCGAGGATGGCGTGCATCACGCCATCCTCTTCGATCGGATTATATCAGAACGGGAACTTCATGCCGGGCGGCAGCGGCAGGCCGGCGGTCAGGCCGGCCATCTTTTCCTGCGCCTGCGCTTCGCCCTTTTCCTTGGCGTCCTTGTGGGCAGCAACGATCAGGTCTTCGAGCATTTCCACCTCGTCTTCCTTGAACAGCGAAGGATCGATTTTCAGGCCGCGCATTTCGCCCTTGCCGTTGAGAATGACGGTCACGAGGCCGCCGCCAGCCCTGCCTTCGACTTCAAGGGCGGCGATTTCTTCCTGCACCTTTTCCATCTTGGACTGCATTTCCTTGACCTTGCCCATCATGCCCATGATGTCACGCATGTGCCAATCTCCTGTTCTTTTTGTTTAAAACTCGATGTCGTCGCCGGGAAGGATGTCGCCTTCGCTCGATTCGGCAACCGATGGCGGCGCGATTTCTTCCGCCTCATCCTGTGCGGCGGCACGGATGCGCACGTCGGTGATCTTTGCGCCGGGAAACTGCGCCAGAATGGCGGCAACGTCAGGATCCTGACGCGCATCGACGAGACGGGCATCCCGGGCGTTGCCTTCGGCCTCGACAAGGGTCGGCTCGCCCTGTTCCTTGCTGAGGCTGATGATCCAGTGGATACCGGTCCATTCCTTGAGCTTGACGCCAAGTTCGCCGGGAAGCGATCCGGGAGCGCCTTCGCCGAGGCGCATATCAAGTCGGCCGGGCTCCAGCCGCACCAGCCGCACAAAGTTGCGCACTTTGGCCCGCATGACGGGATCGCGGTTCTTCTGGCAGAGATCGGCAATATCCTGCACCGAATTGACGGGAACCTTCGGCTCCGGCCGCTCTTCGGTTTTCGGTGCCGCGACCTGCATCTCCTGCGGGCGGCTGTCCGGAACAGCGCGCAGCACGGCGGCGGTCTGTGGCGTCGCCTGGCGCTGGGCGGGAAGATCGAGAGGTCTTCCAGCGGCTACGGTCTGTCCTGATGAATAAGCGCGCGCACCGCCGCCATTGCCGCCACCCGAAGGTCCGCCGTTGGCGTAGCCGCCGTCACCGTTCGAAAGCTCCGCCAAGCGCCGTGCGGCATCTTCAGGTGCGGGCAGATTGGCGGCGTGCGAAAGCCGGATCAGCACCATTTCGGCCGCACCGGCCGGGCGCGAGGCGTTTTCCGTTTCCGGAATGCCCTTCAGCAGCATCTGCCAGATGCGCGACAGCGCGGTCACCGCAATCGTCTCGGCAAATTCCGCACCCCGCACGCGCTCGATCTCGGAAAGCGAGGGATCTTCCGCCGCATCAGGCACATATTTCATGCGGGTGACGAGATGAGTGAAATCGGCAAGATCGTTCAATACGACAACCGGGTTTGCGCCGGCCTCATATTGACCGTTGAATTCCGAAAGGGCCGCCGCAACGTCGCCTTTGACGACATGCTGGAAGAGGTCGACGATGCGCGCCCGGTCGGCAAGGCCGAGCATGCCGCGCACCGCTTCGGCTTCCACGCGCCCGCCGCCATGGGCAATGGCCTGATCGAGCAGGGAAAGGCCGTCACGCGCGGAACCTTCGGCAGCGCGGGCGATCATCGACAGCGCCTGCGGATCGGCCTCGAAACCTTCCTTGCCGGCAATGGCGGTGAACAGGCCGACCAGGTCGGCGGCGCTGATGCGACGCAGATCGAAGCGCTGGCAGCGCGACAGAACGGTGATCGGAACCTTGCGGATTTCGGTGGTCGCGAAGATGAATTTCACATGCTCCGGCGGCTCTTCAAGGGTCTTCAGAAGACCGTTGAAAGCCTGCGTCGAGAGCATGTGCACTTCATCTATGATATAGACCTTGTAACGCGCCGAGACCGGGCGATAGCGCACCTGCTCGATAATCTCGCGAATATCATCGATACCCGTATGGGAGGCGGCGTCCATCTCGATGACGTCGACATGCCGGCCTTCCATGATCGCCTGGCAATGTTCGCCGGGGATACGCAGGTCGATGGTCGGCTTGTCGATGGTGTCGGTCTTGTAGTTCAGCGCGCGGGCGAGAATGCGGGCCGTGGTCGTCTTGCCCACACCGCGAACGCCGGTCAGCATATAGGCCTGCGCGATACGCCCGGTCTCAAACGCATTGGTCAGCGTGCGGACCATCGGCTCCTGGCCGACCATCAGATCGGAAAAATCCTTGGGGCGATATTTGCGTGCCAGTACCCGGTAGCCGGTCCCGACCTGGGATTCGCTTGATGTGGTGGGTACGGTGTCGCTCATTGCCTCGCCAGTTTGTTTTGCCAGTTGTCTTGGGGCGCTGAACTGGCCCGGCGAAAGCTGAGCACGTCTTTTAAAAAAGGTGGGAGGCTGGCACGGCGACCCGTGCCGGGCTCGTTAGGGCTGCTTCCTTCCGGACCTGACCCGGTTGGCGAGTGGCTCGTCCACCACCAACCTCCCGGGGCCACATATCGGCAATATCGACAGCAAATGCAAGCCAAGCCTTCAAAAAACTGCTATCACAATGAAAACAAACATGGAGGACACCTTGGAGACATTCCGGCTGGACGACAGACTGGCGCGCGACAGTGTGCTTGTGACGCGTTTGGGACTATGTGAACTGCGTTTGCAAAACGACAACCGCTGGCCCTGGCTGGTGCTGGTGCCGCAGCGAGACGGTGTCAGTGAACTATTCGATCTCACCCCGCTTGATCAGGCCGTGCTGACATTCGAGACCAATCTCGTCGCGTCTGCCTTGAAAGAAATCACCGGAGCCACCAAGATCAATGTCGGTGCTTTGGGCAATATCGTCCGGCAGCTTCATGTCCATATAATCGCCCGCAATGAAGGCGACACCTGCTGGCCGGGTCCTATCTGGGGTCACGGAACGCCTGTGCCTTATGCCGCGGGCGAAAAGGAAAGTTTGATGAAAAAAATCTCCGGCGCGCTCTGATGATTTCCATGAAAATTTTTGAAACCACTGCCCCCCATCCCGAAGCAAGCCTGCTGACAGCCTTTTCCAAGAACGCCCTCGACCGTTTCGCTGAAAAGCGGACGGAAGAGTGCGTTGCCGATGCGCTGAAAGTAGACGGCACCCATATTTTCGCTTTCTCGGGCAACCGGCTGGTCCTGAAGCATGACGAACAGGTCATCGACCCCCTGTTTTCCGCCTATGAGCTGGCCGAATTGCAGCCGGATTTCGACAATGCCGTGCTGCTCGGATACCGCGAAACCGGCGAGCCGAGAATTGCGGTGCCGGTTGCCGTTGCTGAAGACCAACTGGCGAGCCACTACAAGCTTGCCGACGCCCGCACTCTTTATCGCGACCATCTTCTCGATGAGGAATTGCTGAGCGAGGTCGCCCAGGCCGTCAGCCTCACCCACTGGAACGCCGACAATCGGTTTTGTGGAAAGTGCGGCGGCACCATGGAGCCGCGTATCGGCGGCTATAAGCGTATCTGCGCCGCCTGCAATCACACCATTTTTCCCCGCACGGATCCCGTCGTCATCATGATGACGATCGATATTGAGCGTGATCTTTGCCTGCTTGGCCGCGGTGCGCATTTTGCACCGGGCATGTATTCGTGCCTTGCCGGTTTTGTGGAGCCGGGCGAAACCATCGAGCAGGCCGTCCGCCGCGAAACGCATGAGGAATCCGGCGTCGAAATCGGCCGCGTGCGTTACCATGCGTCGCAGCCCTGGCCGATGCCGCATACGCTGATGATCGGCTGTTATGCCGAGGCACTGTCTTTCGATATTGCCCGCGATGAGATCGAACTGGAGGATTGCCGCTGGTTCACACGGGCGGAAGTCGCCAAGATGCTGGAGACGGCAACGGGTGAGGGCTTTTCCGCGCCTCCCGGCGGCGCCATCGCGCATCGTCTAATGCGCGATTGGGTGGAATGGACGAAATAATCGCGTTCGGCGGGCTCAACCCTGGTTGAGCTTGCCGCGCATCGCATGGCCCTTGTAGACGCCGAGAATGCGAACTTTTTCGGAGAAGAAGCGCAGCTCGTCCAGCGCATGCCGCACCGGCTCGTCATCGGGATGGCCTTCAATATCGGCATAAAACTGCGTCGCCACGAATTTGCCGCCGAGCTGGTAGCTTTCGAGCTTCGTCATGTTGATGCCGTTCGTCGCGAAACCGCCCATGGCCTTGTAGAGCGCGGCCGGAATGTTACGGACGTTGAAGACAAAGGTGGTGACGACGATTTCGTCGCTCGACTGACGCTTGGCCCAGTTTTCATCGCGGGAAAGCACCACGAAACGCGTGACGTTGTTTTCCGAATCCTCGACGTTTTCAGCGAGAATATCGAGGCCGTAGAGATTGGCGGCAAGGCGTGGCGCGAGAGCCGCCATGCTGCGGTCGCCCTTTTCGGACACCAGTCTCGCGGAACCCGCCGTATCGCCGGCGATGACGGGCTTCCAGCCGTTCGAACGGATTATTTTCCGGCACTGGCCAAGCGCGTGAATGTGGCTGTGGACGGTGCGGATTTCATCCTTCTTCACGCCCGGCATCACCATCAACTGGAAGCGGATCGGCATGAAATATTCGCCGATGATGTGCAGGCGCGATTCCGGCAGCAGGTGATGGATATCCGCAACGCGGCCGGCCAGTGTGTTTTCAATCGGGATCATGCCGAGATCGGCTTCGCCGTTTTCAATGGCGTTGAAGGCATCCTCGAATGTCGGGCACGGCAAAGGCTCCATATCCGGGAACATGTCACGGCAGGCCATATCGGAATTCGCGCCGAATTCGCCTTGGAAGGCAATGCGATTTGTGCTCAAGGTCATGGGACTGTCCGTTAGAGGGTTCTGCTTGCGAGGATTTTGCGGGCTTTTTCCAGATCGTGCGGCGTATCGACGCCGAGCGGTACGGAGCTGACGATTTCGGCGTCGATGCGCATCCCCGCTTCCAGCGCGCGCAGTTGTTCCAGCCGCTCGCGTTTTTCCAGCGGCGAGGGCGGCAGGCTCACGAATGTCTCGAGTGCTGCGCGGCGATAGGTATAAAGTCCGATGTGATGATAAAGCGGGCCATCGCCATAAGGGGCGGTGGTGCGGGTAAAATAAAGCGCGCGCAATCGCGATTCGGAAAGTGGGCTGCCCACCACTTTCACCACGTTCGGATTGGTTTTTTCTTCCTCGTCGGTGATTTCGACCGTCAGTGTCGCAATATCGACGGCGGCATTTTCCAGCGGACGCAGCGAAGCGCGGATCGTCTCCGCTTCGATGGTCGGAAGATCGCCCTGGACATTGATGACATATTCCGCCTTGCCATAGGGGTCGGCCTTTTGCAGCGCTTCGAAAATGCGGTCCGAGCCGGATTGGTGGTCGTCGCGGGTCATCATCACGTCGAAACCGGCATTTTTGACAGCCGAAAACACCTGTTCGTCATCGACGGCCACAACGATTCGCTCCGCGCCGGCCTCGCGCGCGCGCAGCGCCACCTGCACGATCATCGGCTTGCCGCCGATGTCGGCGAGCGGCTTGCCCGGCAGGCGCGTGGATGCCATCCGCGCCGGTATGAGGACGACAGCTTTCTCGAAATCCCGATTCTTCATCCGACACCCTTCAAATCCCGCCCGAAAAGTGTCAAAACGTCACGGTGTGGGGAGCATTATTCAAGTTGCGCAGGCTGTGCAAAAGCCATAGCTTTCGAGCAATTTCAAGATGCCCGTTATATCAAGCGGATGCGAGGGAGCGCATATAGATGAATTCTTATGTAAATATGGGCGTTGGGGCGTTGCTTGGCACGGTTTTCGTCCTGATGTCGGTGTCGATTGCGTCTGAGGGCATTTTCCATGCGCCTGCGCCCGAAAAGGAAGGTTACGCCATTGCTGCGGCAGAGGGTGGCGGCGAAGCAGCCGGCGGAGAAACCGCTGCCGCGGCGACGCCGATTGCGCAATTGCTTGCGAGCGCCGATGCAGCCAAGGGCGAGACGGTCTTCAAGAAGTGTACGAGCTGTCATACCGGAGAGAGTGGTGGTGCAAACAAGGTCGGCCCCAATCTCTTCGATATCGTCAACCGGCCGATCGCCAGCCATGAAGGTTTCAGCTACTCCGCAGGGATGAAGGATTTCTCCAAGGGCGGTTCCGTGCATTGGGATTACGATCATCTCAGCTTCTTCCTCGAAGCTCCCAAGAAACACGTTCCCGGCACGGCCATGGGCTTTGCGGGCGTGAAGAAGGAGACGGAACGCGCCGATCTCATCGCCTATCTGCGGACACTGTCGGCAAACCCGGCGCCGCTTCCGGATCCCGCTGCGGCTCCCGCGCCGACAAACTGATCGTTACGATGGTTTCATGAAAAAAGCCCGGCATCGCTGCCGGGCTTTTTATTTTTGCAGCGGCCGATTGCGGCTGCGGCAATGGCGCCTGAAAAATCAGAATCCCTTGCCGCCGCGCAATTCGGAAATCACCGTTCCGACCATGATCTTGATGTCCAGCCAAAGCGAAAAATTGTCGACGTAATAAAGATCGGAGACAATTCGGGCGCGCGCCTTGTCGCTGCGATCCGTCGGGCCGCGCAATCCCCGCATCTGGGCAAGGCCGGTAATGCCCGGCCGCACCCGGTGCCGCATATGGTAGTGCGGCACCAGCTCCTCATAAAGACGGCCGGCCGCCAGCATGCCGATGGCATGGCAGCGGGGCCCGACCAGCGACATATCGCCTTTCAGCACATTCAGAAGCTGCGGTAGTTCGTCGATATTCGTGCGGCGAAGGACCGCGCCGATCCGGGTTATTCTGGGGTCGTTCTTCACCGTTTGCGCCACACCGGTGGCATCGCAAAGATCGGTCCTCATGGAGCGGAATTTATAGACACGGATTTTCCGCCCGTTCATCCCCCAGCGGACCTGCGAAAACAGGACCGGTCCCTTGCTGTCGAGTTTGACCATCACTGCCACGGTGAGCAGCACCGGTGCGAGTGCGACAAGGGCGATGGACGCCCCTGCGATGTCCATCGTTCTTTTGAGCGCGAACTGGCCGCGCAGGAATGCGGAGACGGTTTTTTCCGAAGAGGAAGGTTGCGTTTCCGGCGATTCGAAAGTTGTGGCTGCGGAATAGGAGGCACCGTAAAAAACGGCATGCGATGAGCCTTTAGTACCCAGCATAATATAAAGCCCTGAAAAGTTATTTTGATAGAAGAAAATTAATTTATATGAACGATTAATAATTCATTTACCGTAAAAAGTCATCCGAAATGTAACCGCTCGGGTGCAAATGGCAATCTACGGTTAATGCGACTGCACGCGGATGTTGCAGGGCCGGGATCCTCTCCGCCCGTGGCTGCGGAGAAGGCCTGTCCTATGGAACCAAAACCTGCAAAATCGGGAATTTTCGTGCAGCGCTGGCGAAACGCCAGCGGCCCTGAGAGCAGCGCCTTTCGACCACTCTAAGCCGTCAGTTTCCCATCAGAATATCGAGCAGGGTCGTCTGCTTCGGTCCGGATGGCGCCTGACCGCCGATATCTGCGGGTGGTACAGGCCCGTTACCGGCTGAATAGCCGGGTTCGATATCGCGGGAAGGGATATTTGCCGGCGGCATCGGCACAACGGGCTGATTCGGATTCGGCGCAACCGGGGCTTCGGGATAGGCGCGCGTATCCACCGTTCCGCCGCCGAGCGCATTGGAAATGATATCGCCGATGGAGGAGGGCGCGCTTTCCGGCGCTGGCTGCTGCATTTCTCCAAGTGGCGGCACGCCGCCTGCGCCAAGCCCGAAGAGCGGCGAGGGCGAGAGCCCCGAATGGGCGGCGGTCATGAAATCTTTCCAGGCCTTTGCGGGAAGCCCGCCGCCGGTGACCTTCTTCATCGATGTGCCGTCGTCATTGCCGAACCAGACGCCGGTGGTCAGGTTGCTTGTGTAGCCGACAAAAAGGGCGTCGCGGAACGATTGCGTCGTGCCGGATTTTCCTGCCGCCTGCCAGCCCTGCAGCCGTGCCGCCTTGCCGGTGCCTTCGGTGATGACACGCGACAGCATGCTGTTCATGGTCGCGGCGATCTCTTCGCTCAGGACGCGCGGCGGGTTGTCGTATTTGTTTTCATAAAGCACCTTGCCATCCGCATCGGTGATGCGTTTGACGATATGCGGCGTCGCCTTGTAGCCGCCGTTCATGAAGGGGGCGTAGGAGGCCGTCAGCTCCATCAGCGACACTTCCGAGGTGCCGAGCGCGATGGAGGCATTGTTCTGCAGCTCGGATTCGATGCCCATGCGATGCGCCACCTGGGTCACACGATCCGGACCCACTTCCATCACCAGCTGCGCGGCAATGGTGTTCAGCGAATTGGCGAGCGCGGTGGCGAGCGTCACTTCGCCTCGATATTTCTTCTCGTAATTTTCCGGGGTCCAGTTGCCGATACGCACCGGCGCGTCGTTACGAACGGTATAGGGCGTGAGCCCGGATTCGAGTGCGGCGACGTAAACGAAGGGCTTGAATGCGGAGCCGGGTTGCCGTTTTGCCTTGGCGGCGCGGTTGAACTGGCTTTCGGCATAATCCGCCCCGCCCACCACGGCCCGGATCGCGCCCGTGCCATCGATGGAAACCAGCGCCGCCTGCGAAGCGCCCTGCTTCTTGCCGTCGCCTTGCAGCACGTGGGTCAGCGCCTTTTCGGCGTCGCGCTCGAGATTGGGGTCGATGGTCGTATCGACGACGATGTCCTGCTTGACCTCGCCAACGAGGTTGCGCACTTCTTCCAGCACCATATCGGCGGCGTAGTGTTCGGCGCCAGACCAGAAACGTTTCGCCTTGGTCGGCGGCTGAGACATGGCGGTCTTGATTTCATCGTCGGTGATGAAGCCGACATCGCGCATGGATTGCAGCACGACCTGCGCCCGTTCTTCCGCCGCCTGCGGATCGCGCGCCGGCGAAAGGCGCGAGGGCGCTTTAAGAAGTCCGGCCAGCATCGCCGCCTCGCCCAGATTGACGTCGCGCGCGGATTTGTTGAAGTAGCGCCGCGAGGCCGCCTCGACACCATAGGCATTGGAACCGAAATAGACGCGATTGAGATACATCGCGAGAATCTGGTCCTTGGTGAACTCATGCTCCAGCCAGAAGGACAACAGCACTTCCTGAACCTTGCGTTCCAGCGTGCGATCCGGCGAGAGGAACAGGTTTTTCGCGAGCTGCTGCGTCAGCGTCGAGCCGCCCTGCACGGTTCGCCCCGTCAGAACATTCGTGACGATGGCGCGTCCGAGACCGAGCGGATCGACCCCGAAATGCGAATAAAACCGCCGGTCCTCGATCGCCATGACGGCCTGCGGAATATAGGGCGACATATCTTCCAGCGCGAGCGCCTCGCCGCCGGTGGTGCCGCGATTGGCCAGCACGCTGCCATTCACCGAAACGATCTTCACATTCGGCGGGCGTTCGGGAATGGACCAGCTGCTGGCGCTCGGCATGCGCGCGCCGTAATAGAGAACGAGACCTGCAACACCGATGCCGCCCCAGATGCCGAGTACGATGCACCAATAGACGAGGGAGCGAATGAAGCCCGTCGCGCCGCGGCCCGAGCTGCGGGTGCGCTTTTCTTTTTTTCTGGATTTGGTGCGGCCGGATGTCGGCTTCGGTTTTCCGGCTTGCTGCTTTGTGGTTCCGCTGATGCGCTCGTTGGCGTCGAGGCGCAGGTCATCACCGGATTCGTGGAAATCCCCGAAGGAGGGTTCTACCCGTTCGCGTGATTTACCCTTGCCTGCCATCCAGCCGAAGTCGCTCCTATTTGCGAAACCGCGCGCATCCCTTGCGGGTTTTCAGACTTCTATGCCTGCGCGATCCTTAATCCAGGATGAAGAGTTTAAATGCGGCAATTTAAGGCGGGGTTAAGTCCTCGCCGGATCAAATCGGCGTCATTGGCAGACGTCGACCCATTCCGCTCCCGTCAATTCGGCCATCACCTCCGGCGAAATCTTCACCGCCGCATTGGTGGCGCCGGCCGCGGGAACCACCTCATGATAGTTTTTCAGGGAGACATCGCAAAACACCGGAAGCGGGGAGGGCAGGCCGAAAGGGCACACGCCGCCGATCGGATGGCTGGTCACCGCAACCACCTCTTCCGGTCCGAGCATGCGCGGCTTTGCGCCGAAATGATCGCGGAATTTGCGGTTGTCGAGCCGCTTCGTGCCGGCGGCGACGACGAGAAGAATGGTTTCACCCGCTTTCAGGCAAATGGTTTTCGCAATCTGGTCGGGGTCGACACCATGCGCTTCAGCGGCCAGCGCAACCGTCGCAGAACTCGTTTCGGTTTCGATCACGGCAACCTCGGGCGACTTTTCGGTGAAAAAGGCTCTAACGGATTCGATGGACATGCGTATTTATTAGGCGTTGCGCGGAGAAGCTTCAAGTCACCCCGAAACAGCTATGCATTTAGCGCAATGCTGCGCTGCGATGAAACGTCTGTTTTTTAAGCGGCGATCCTGTATCTTCAAATCATCGAAGCGACGCACTCCTCCTCCCAGCGTCGCCCGATTGGACTGACAATACTCCTCCTCCCAATTGTCAGTCAGTTTCAAGAACCCGGCGCACCTCCTCCCGCGCCGGGTTTTTGCTTTTTGGCGTTCCTGTTGTCTGCCTCCCCGCTGAACCCTGACAAGATGGTCGTGTTCAAAGAAACTTGACTTTCAGCCCCTTCCAACCTAGGTACTTCGCCATCGATATTTGTTTGACGACCAGAGCTTCGGCGTCTTTTTAGACGCTCACGACGATCTTTTCCTTCAAATTCGACCCAAGTCCGCACTGCTCGCAGTGCAAATACAATTGCCAACGGAAGGAAATCGTTATGGCGACTGGTACAGTAAAGTGGTTCAACGCAACCAAGGGCTACGGCTTCATTCAGCCTGACGACGGTTCGCAGGACGTATTCGTTCACATCTCCGCTGTTGAGCGCGCTGGTCTGACCGCCCTCAACGACGGCCAGAAGCTCTCCTACGAGCTGATGCAGGATCGTCGCTCGGGCAAGATGTCCGCAGGCAACCTCGTTGCTGCCTGATAAGCGCTTTGGCCCGAAAGGGTCATTCGCATGAATGGAAAGGCCGGATTTTTCCGGCCTTTTTCTTTTGCTGGAAGGGGCTGGACCGGTTGCCCTTGAAAAAGCCGGGTCACATACCAATATAGGGTTCAACAATGCTCCGGACCGGAACTGCCGGGAATGGCGCTTTTAAAAGTGCCGCTGCTGTTGTGTTAACCAAAGATTAACCAAAGCAGCCGATCCTGAGCCGGAAAGCAGCGTCGATATATTTGACGCGCTCTGGAGCATCAGACCGTTTGAACGCTTTGACCACGGATGTACTGGCATTGACGGAAAACGGATGGAAAGGTCGGGCTTGCCCGGCCTTTTTGTTTATGTGCCGAGGAGGTGCCGAATATTCGGCACCTCCTCCTTATTTTCAGGATTATTTCGCCGCGAGCGCGTCGAGAATACGGACCCAGGAGCGAATGCCCTTGTGGAAGGACTGCAGGTCGTATTTTTCATTCGGCGAATGAATACGGTCATCGGTAAGTCCGAAGCCGACAAGCAGCGAATCCATTCCCAGCATCTTCTGGAAATCGCCGACGATAGGGATCGAGCCACCCATGCCTATGACGACGGCAGGTTTCGGCCACTCTTCCGAAAGCGCGTTTTTGGCTTTGGTCAGCACGGGCGAATCGTAGGACAGCTGGATGGCGGGTGAGCCGCCATGTTCGTGGAACTCCACGGAGCAATCGGCGGGAATCTTCGAGCGCACATAGGCCCGGAAGCTTTCACGAATGGCCGCAGGGTCCTGCTCCCCGACGAGGCGAAAAGACACCTTGGCGGAGGCCTTGGCGGCGATCACGGTCTTGAAACCATCGCCGGTATAGCCGCCGATAATGCCGTTGACTTCCGCCGTCGGCCGCGCCCAGGTCTGCTCCAGCACGGAGCGACCCTTTTCACCCGAGGGAACCGAAAGGCCGACTTCGCCGAGGAAGGCTTCGGCCGTGCGGCCCAGCGTCTCCCAGGATGCCTTGATGTTGGCTGGGGTTTCTTCCACGCCGTCATAAAAGCCGGAAAGCGTCACCCGGCCGGTCTCGTCATGCAGGCCGGCGAGAATATCGGTGAGGATGTGAATGGGGTTTGCCGCCGCTCCACCGAATAGACCGGAATGCAGATCGCGGTCGGCCGCGGTGATGACGACTTCTTCGCCGACCAGGCCGCGAAGGGCTGCGGCAATGGCGGGCGTATCCCGGTCCCACATGCCGGTATCGCAGACCAGCGCATAATCGGCCTTCAGTTCTTCCGCATTGGCTTCGAGGAAAGGCTTCAGCGACGGCGAGCCGGATTCTTCTTCGCCTTCAAAAAGAATGGTGACGCGCACCGGCAGGCCGCCCTTGACAGCCTTGTACGCCCGGCAGGCCTCCACGAAGGTCATCAGCTGGCCCTTGTCGTCTGCCGTTCCGCGTCCGGTAATCACCTGCCGGCCGGCGCCGATATCCTTGACCGCGGGTTCGAACGGATCGTTTTCCCAAAGCTCGAGCGGATCGACCGGCTGGACGTCATAATGGCCGTAGAAAAGCACATGCGGCGCGTCTTTGGTGGCCGCATCGTGATGCGCCACGACCATGGGGTGGCCGGCGGTATCGCGCACGGAGGCCGTAAAGCCGAGCGCCGAAAGCGTTCTGACCAGCCACTCCGCCGCCTTGCGGCATTCCGCCTTGTAAGCGGGGTCCGTCGAAATCGACGGAATGCGTACGAGCTCGAACAGTCGCTCAAGGCTGGAGGTGAGATTATCGTCGGCGGTGGAAAGAATGGGGGAAACGTCTGTCATCGCTGATCCTGTCATGTCTGTCGTGACCCGGCGATAAGACGAAACATCCGGGCATCGCGCATCGCGGGAAACAAGGGGGCCGGCGCGTCGTGAATCGGCAAACGTGCGGCCGGCGGAACGATAGAGCAGTTCAGGGAAAGTGCGAAGCGGTTTCGGGATGTAAATACTATTTCGCTTTTTTGGCGCTTTCGATCGCCCGGCGCATATATTCCAGCAGAAGCTGCCTCTCGAAACGCCGGAAATCCTTGAGCAGCGCGTCTTCGGTGGCTTCGGAGGCGGCAATGGCGTTGGCTTCCAGATCCCTGCCGCGCTGGGTCAGTTCGATGATCTGGGCACGGCGGTCGCTGGGATGGGATTTGCGGACGATCAGCCCGTCGCGCTCCATGCGCGAGAGCGTATTGGCGAGCGTCGCCTGTTCGACATCGATTCTATCCAGCAATTGCCTCTGGGTCAGGCCGTCCTCATGCCAGAGTTCGATGAGGATGGGGAATTGTCCGGGCGAGAAACCCAGGGCGGCGGCTCTTTTCTGCAGCGCCATGGTGAATTCCCGCGCCATTTTCGAAGCGAGATAGATTGCCGATTCGTCCCGGGAAAAACCCATTTTTCCGCCCATAAAGCATCACGGCCGGCTAAGCCCGGCAAGTCGATAGCGCGATATATATCGCATGATATGTTTAGGCCAGCCTAAACAGGGCGCAAAATAAAACCGCCACGGCCGGGAGGGGTCGGCCATGGCGGTCATATTGGAGGACAAAGGCCCGGAGAGGGGGAAAGGCCTTTGTCCGGTCTGACGCGGCGGGGGACGAGCCAGCTATCAGACTACGGCGTGATCAGGCGCCGTCCCTTATGAAATGTGTCTGCAAATGCGGCTTTTCAAGGGAAGGGCGGATTACAAATCGGTAAGGTGAAGCGATGTTCAGGCACGCTCGTCATTTTTGTGTCTTGCGCGCATTGCAATCGCGAAATTGGCTGCACCGGCGAGCAGCACGAAGAAAACGAAGAACACAAGCTGATCACCAATGTCGCCCAAAGGGTGGAGGACCAATAGAAGGAACGCGGCAATGACTGCTGAGTTAAGGAAATGGAACTCCGCAGTTCCATGGATACTGCGTTCCAAGTCAAGGGTTTCCGGAAAAAAGCAGCGCAAACCCTTGCTTGCCAGAAGATAAAGCGGCGCCACAAGAGCTTTCTGAAAAATCGTCGTTGCCTGATCGCCTTGTAACCACGATGCGGTCGCGACGATGGCAGTGAGAAGAACTACTCCAAAATAGGCTTTAATTATCGAATCTTTGGACATCGGCTTTTCCCTAGAAATCATCAAAGATATAGCCTCGCATCTGATCTCGACGATAGACCTTTCGCCTTCGGCGCGCTATCCATGCTACCCATGAAAAAAGGCGATCATCTCTTCCTCGTTGACGGTTCCGGTTTCATTTTCCGGGCCTTCCATGCAATCCCGCCGCTGAACCGCAAGTCGGACGGGCTGCCGGTCAACGCCGTCTCCGGTTTCTGCAACATGTTGTGGAAGCTGCTGAAGGATGCGCGCAATACGGATGTCGGCGTGACGCCGACCCATTTTGCGGTGATTTTCGACTATTCGTCGAAGACCTTCCGCAACGAGCTTTATGATCTCTACAAGGCCAATCGCACCGCGCCGCCGGAAGATCTGGTGCCGCAATTCGGCCTGATCCGCGAAGCGACGCGCGCCTTCAATCTTCCCTGCATCGAGACGGAAGGTTTCGAGGCGGACGATATCATTGCCACTTATGCCCGGCAGGCCGAGGCGATCGGCGCCGATGTCACCATCATCTCGTCCGACAAGGATCTGATGCAGCTCGTGACAGCCAATGTACATATGTACGACGCCATGAAGGACAAGCAGATCGGCGTCCCTGACGTCATCGAAAAATGGGGCGTCGGCCCGGAAAAGATGATCGACCTGCAGGCGATGACCGGCGATTCCACCGACAATGTCCCGGGCATTCCCGGCATCGGGCCGAAGACGGCGGCGCAATTGCTGGAGGAATATGGCGATCTCGATACGCTTCTGGCGCGGGCAGGGGAAATCAAGCAGCAGAAACGCCGGGAAAACATCATCGCCAATGCCGATCTTGCCCGTATTTCCAGGCAGCTCGTGGCGCTCAGAACCGATGTGCCGCTGCAGCAGACCCTCGAAGAACTGGTGCTGGAACCGCAGAATGGCCCGAAGCTCATTGCCTTCCTGAAGGCGATGGAGTTCACGACGCTGACCCGCCGTGTTGCCGAAGCCACGGAAACGGATGCCTCGGCCGTCGACGCTGCCACCGTGCCGGTGCAATGGGGCGCCGATGCCCATGGCCCTGATCTCGATGCGCCCGCCACCGCTGCGGCTGGTGACGTGTCTCCGGAGGCAAACAATACGCCGGCTTCGGCCGCCGCTCCCGCAAGAAACATGGTGGGTGAAGGCAGCGCGCCCGCCGATCTCGCTATGGCCCGACAGGCGCTTTTTGCTGCCGCCAAGATCGATACCACCACCTACACGACGATCAGGGATCTCGCGACGCTGGATCGCTGGATTGCCGCCGCCCGGGAGACAGGCGTCGTCGCCTTCGATACGGAAACGACCTCGCTTGACCCGATGCAGGCCGAACTTGTCGGTTTTTCGCTGGCCATTGCCGATAATGGCAAGGATGCCTCGGGTACGGATATCCGCGCCGCCTATGTTCCCTTGACCCACAAGACCGGCTCAGGTGGCGATCTCTTCAGTGATGGCATCAAGCTCGCCGAAGGGCAGGTGCCCTTTGCCGAAGCTCTGGCGCGTCTGAAGGACATGCTTGAGGACGAGGCTGTCCTCAAGGTCGCGCAGAACCTCAAATACGATTACCTGCTGATGAAACGCCATGGCGTCGTCATGCAGAGCTTCGACGACACGATGCTGATTTCCTATGTGCTTGAGGCCGGTAAGGCCACACATGGCATGGATTCCCTGTCCGAACGCTGGCTCGGCCACACGCCCATTGCCTATAAGGACGTGGCGGGATCGGGCAAGTCGAGCGTCACCTTCGATTTTGTCGATATCGACAGGGCGACCGCTTATGCGGCGGAAGATGCCGATGTCACCCTGCGGCTCTGGATGGCACTGAAGCCGAGGCTCGTCTCCGAACGGCTGACCAAGGTCTATGAACGGCTGGAACGCCCCCTCGTGCCGGTTCTGGCGCATATGGAGGAGCGTGGCATCACCGTGGACCGGCAGATTCTGTCGCGCCTTTCGGGCGAACTCGCCCAGAAGGCCGCGAGCTTCGAAGAGGAAATCTACGAGCTGGCAGGCGAGCGTTTCAACATCGGTTCGCCGAAGCAGCTCGGCGATATCCTGTTCGGCAAGATGGGCTTGGCCGGCGGTTCCAAGACCAAGACCGGCCAATGGTCGACATCGGCGCAGGTGCTGGAGGATCTCGCAGCGGAAGGTGTGGAACTGCCACGCAAGATCGTCGACTGGCGGCAGCTGACCAAGCTGAAATCCACCTATACGGATGCGCTGCCCGGTTATATCCATCCCGAAACGAAGCGGGTGCACACCTCTTACGCGCTCGCCTCCACCACCACGGGGCGTTTGTCCTCATCGGAGCCGAACCTTCAGAACATCCCGGTCCGCACGGCCGAAGGCCGCAAGATTCGCACGGCCTTCATCACCACGCCCGGACACAAGCTTCTGTCGGCAGACTACAGCCAGATCGAACTGCGTGTACTTGCCCATGTTGCCGATATCCCGCAGCTTAGAAACGCTTTCGAAAATGGCATCGACATTCATGCGATGACCGCATCGGAAATGTTCGGCGTGCCGGTGGAAGGCATGCCCTCGGAAGTGCGCCGCCGCGCCAAGGCCATTAACTTCGGTATCATTTACGGTATTTCCGCTTTTGGCCTCGCCAACCAGCTCAGCATCGCCCGCTCGGAGGCGGGGGACTATATCAAGAAATACTTCGAGCGTTTTCCCGGCATTCGCGATTACATGGAAGCGACCAAGGCGTTCGCGCGCGAAAACGGCTATGTCGAAACGATTTTCGGCCGCCGTGCGCACTATCCGGAAATCCGCTCTTCCAACCCGTCGGTGAAAGCCTTCAACGAACGCGCGGCCATCAACGCGCCGATCCAGGGCTCGGCCGCCGATATCATCCGCCGGGCCATGGTCCGCATCGAGCCTGCGCTGGAGGCCGAAAAGCTTTCCGCCCGCATGCTTTTGCAGGTGCATGACGAACTCATCTTCGAAGTCGAGGAAGCGGAAATCGAAAAGACCTTGCCGGTCGTCGTCTCCGTCATGGAAAATGCGGCCATGCCGGCGATTTCCATGAGGGTGCCGCTCAAGGTGGATGCCCGTGCGGCTGACAATTGGGATGAGGCGCATTGATCGGTCACTGACCGGCGGATGTCATTGCTTTGTCGCGTGCGGGGACTAGGGGAAACGTCTCACAAGGAGTTTCCCATGCACGCCCCGCTCGTTTCGAAAGATCTCGGCTATATTTCCGCCGCCAACCACGATCAGCCGCCGCGCCATCTCGGCAGCCGCTTCAACGCGGATGGCGAGTTCCTGCCAGAACCCGGCAATACGGTCGTCTGCCATCTTGTCGAGGGATCGCAGACTGAAAAGGCGATCGTCGCGACGCGTCAGCGTTTTCTGGATATGCCGGAGGCCCCTCAGCTTGCCTTCACGCCGATTTCCAGTCTGCACATGACAGTGTTTCAAGGTATCATTGAGTTTCGGCGCGCTCTGCCCCATTGGCCGGAAAACATGCCGCTCAATACGCCGATTGACGCGATGACGGATTATTATCGCGACCGTCTTTCCGCGTTCCCGACCCTGCCGGGGTTCAACATGCAGGTCACGGGTTTGCGCCCGGTGGGGCTGGTCATGAAAGGAGCGACCGCCGAGGACGATCGGATCGTGGCTCTCTGGCGGGATACATTCGCCGATTTCTTCGGCTACCGACATCCTGATCATGACACTTACGAATTTCACATCACCCTGTCCTACATCATCCGCTGGTTCGAGCCGGAGTGCCTGCCGCGCTGGCAGGCGATGCTCGACGAGGAACTGGAAAAGCTGCGCGCCGCAGCGCCGGTCATAGAGATGCGGCCGCCAGCTTTCTGTGAATTTAAGGACATGAACCACTTCAGGGAGCTTGTCGTTTTCGATAAGCTGTGAGGCATGATATGCGATGCCTGAGGGTAGCTCGCCGCGCTGATTCCGTTGAATCGGAAAAAATGCGCGTCAGGGCTGGTCAAAGCCCGTTTGGGCATGTATAAGCGCGCCAAATTTCCGATATCGAGACATCCGACATTCGGCCTTTGGTTCTGGCCGGTTCCGTTGTTTCGCCGCTTAAGTGGAGTAACAAAAATGGCTGTACCAAAAAGAAAAACAAGCCCGTCCAAGCGCGGTATGCGCCGCTCGGCTGACGGTCTCAAGTCTGCGACCTATGTTGAAGACAAGAACTCCGGCGAACTGCGCCGTCCGCACCATATCGATCTGAAGACCGGTATGTATCGCGGCCGTCAGGTTCTGACGCCGAAGGAAAGCGCATAAGCTTTTCTGAAATCATCTTTGCAAAAAACCGGTCCTCGTGGCCGGTTTTTTGTTTTCAGGATCGTCCACCTGCCTTTTCCGCTCACTTGGAAAATTCGGCCACTCCTCCTACACTCTTTCAGGGAGAGCAGGTTTCGATGCCTGCAACAGGAGGGGAGCGTCGGTGAAATATCGCTGGATTTTATTGATGCTTCTCAGCCTCGGTCTCGGTTATGGCGCCGTGACGAGAGGTGGCGGCATCATCGCGGAAAGCTATTTCGGTGAAATGTCCGAGCAGGGCCGCACGACGCTGCGGCTGGCCGTCTCTGCTCTCGGCGGGCTTTTGAACCGTTACGAGCCGCTGCCGGCGCTGATTGCCGATCATGACGACATTGAGGAACTGGTCGCACATCCCAAGGATGCCGAACTGCGCCAGCGCGCCAATATCTACCTCAAATCCATCAACACCCTGCTGGAATCCTCCGATATCTACATCATCACGCTGGATGGGGAGACGATCGCCGCCAGCAACTATGATGGTCCAACGAGTTTCGTCGGTGAGAATTTCAGTTACCGTCCCTATTTTCAGGATGCCGCCAAAGGCTTTCAGTCACGCTTCTTTGCGCTTGGCACCACGTCCCACAAGCGTGGCTATTATTTTTCAGCGCCTATTCTCTTCAACGAGGAGATCAAGGGTGTCATCGTCTTCAAGGTCGATATTGAAGGCATAGAAGCGTCATTCGGCGATGGCGAGAACCGAATTCTGGTATCGGACCCGGAAGGCATCATCTTCATGACCGGAACGCCGCAATGGCTTTATTCCGGCCTGATACCGCTGACACCCGAAAGGCTGGCGCGAACGGAGGCTTCCCGCCGCTACGCCAATGCCACCCTTAAGGAATTGCCCCTGAAAAACGGCAATTTCGGTTCGCATCAGCTGATGACCATCAGCCAGGATGACGGTGAAAGGGAATATATGGTCCTGTCGCAGCCGATGCCGGACGCGGGCTGGACAGTCAGCGTACTGATGGACACGGGTTCGCTCCGAACGCAGGTGAAGACGGCGATGATAGCCATCATCCTCTGCCTCTGCCTGGCGGCGGCCCTCATCGCCGCCATGCTGCAAAGGCGTCGTCGTCTGCGGGAGCGCCTGACGCATCAGGCGGAGGCGCAGGCGGAACTGGAACGCCGGGTGGAGGAGCGCACGGCCGATCTGGCGCGGGTCAATCAGGAGATCGAGCACGAAATCGCCGAACGCCGCCAGACGGAAAAACAATTGCGCAAGATGCAGAACGATCTGGTGCAGGCGGGCAAGCTCGCAGCGCTCGGGCAGATGTCGGCGGCGTTGTCGCATGAGTTCAACCAGCCGCTCGCAGCCGCCAAGAACTACGCCGAAAACGCCTCGCTTCTCGTGGAGCGGGGACGGCTGGAGGAGGTGACGGAAAACCTCAGGCGCATTTCGGGCCTTATCGACCGTATGGCCTCCATCAGCAAACATCTCAGGAATTTCGCCCGTAAACCCAATGAAAAAACGGCCGCGGTAAGTCTCGAAGCCGTCCTTCGCGACACGCTCGAAATCGTCGGCCCGCGCCTGAAGGCCGCCAATGCGGTGCTGGATGTGGATCTCGGCCGGGTGCCGCTTGCCGTGAAGGCCGGCCCGGTGCGGCTGCAGCAGGTGCTCGTCAACATCATCTCCAATGCTGCCGATGCGGTGGAGGGGCGGGAGGATCGCCGCATTGCGCTGCGTGCCGTGCAGCATGGCCAGTCGGTGTCGATTTTCATTCATGATCGCGGTCCGGGCGTGCCGGCGGCGATTTCAGAACGTATTTTCGATCCCTTCTTCACCACCAAGGGCGTGGGGCGCGGCCTCGGTCTTGGCCTGTCCATCTCCTATAACATCATCAAGGATTTTGGCGGCCAGCTCCGTGTCAGAAACCATGAAGATGGCGGGGCGGAGTTCGAGATCGAATTGCCGGCCGCCGCCTGGCGCGTGGAGGCTGCTGCGGAATGACCATGTCGCGGGTTCTGTTGATCGATGACGAGGAAGAACTGCGCTTTTCCACCGCGCAGGCGCTGGAGCTTTCAGGTTTTGCCGTCACCATGCTCGCAAGCGCAGAACATGCGCTCGAACTCATCGGCTACAGCTTCGACGGTGTCGTGGTCAGCGATATCAGGATGCCCGGCATGGATGGCATGACGCTGCTGCAGAAGGTGCGGGAGCTCGATCCTGAAATACCTGTCATCCTGATGACGGGCCATGGCGATGTGCAGCTCGCGGTCAACGCCATGCGCAACGGCGCCTATGATTTCATCGAAAAGCCGTTCACGCCGCAATATCTCGCCGGCATCATCAAAAGGGCGAATGACCGGCGGGCGCTGGTACTGGAAAACCGCCGCCTCAAGGCGGTAGCGGGCAAGCATGACGATCTCGAAACGCGTCTGCCCGGCAGAACCCAGATCATGGTCGATCTGCGGTATCGTATCCGCGCCATTGGCGCGACGGACGCCGATACGCTGATCGTCGGTGACACGGGCGCCGGCAAGGAGGTCGTGGCGCGGGCACTTCACGATATCAGCGCCAGAGCCAACCGGCCCTTTGTGGCGATCAATTGCGCCGCCCTTCCGCAGACACTGATTGAAAGTGAACTATTCGGCCATGAGGCCGGTGCGTTTCCCGGCGCGCTGCGCCCGCGCTACGGCAAGTTCGAGCACGCCCGCGGCGGCACCATCCTGCTGGACGAGATCGGCTCCATGCCTTTCGAATTGCAGGGCCGCTTCCTGCGAGTCTTGCAGGAACGGGTGATTACCCGTCTTGGCTCGAATGAAACGGTCGAACTCGATGTCCGTTTCATCGCCACCAGCAAGGTCGATCTGGAACAGGAAGTCGCGGCCGGCCGGTTCCGTGCCGATCTTCTTTATCGGCTCAACGTGGCGACACTTCTCGTGCCATCGCTCTCGCAGCGCAGCGCAGATATACCGCTACTTTTCCTGCACCTCGTGCGGGAAGCCGCTGCCCGTTACGGGCGGGAAGACATGGAGGTGCCGCAAAGTCTGCTTTCGGCCGTCTCCCTGCGTGAATGGCCGGGCAATGTGCGTGAATTGCGCAATGCTGCGGACCGCTTCGTTCTCGGTCTGGAAAGCGATGTTTCCGAAGCCTCGCTGCCGTTTCAGGATGACGGAAAAGCGGCCCTTTCCGCGCGGGTCGCGGCTTATGAAAAAAGCCTGATCGCACATGCAATCGCCGCACATGGCGGAAATCTGAAATCCGTTTATGAGAATCTCGGCATTTCGCGCAAAACGCTCTACGAGAAAATGCAGAAATACGGGCTGCAGCGGCACATGACCTAGGTCTGATGGGTGGATTTCCACCCATGGATTAGCCCCTATGGGTAGAAATCCACCCATTGCCGTTCAGGATAGCAATAAAAGCGCACCTCACGACAAGACCGCCATTGCTGAACGGCGATCCCGGATCGCAAATATCTCACCCCGGTCGCCATGGAGGAGCATGCGCGGCTGAAGTGGCGAACATTTTCATCCGGGAGGAATCGATGAAAATACTGAAGACAGTCACCGGCCTTGCTGCCGCCGCTGCCGTTTCCCTTTTTGCGCTGTCCGCATCAGCTCAGAACTATCCCGAGCGCAACATCACCATGGTCGTGCCCTTTGCCGCCGGCGGCCCGACGGATACGGTTGCGCGCCTTGTCGCTGAATCCATGTCGAAGGACCTTGGCCAGCAGATCATCGTCGAAAATGTCGGCGGCGCAGGCGGCACGCTGGGTGCTGGCCGTGTGGCATCGTCCGATCCGGATGGCTACACCGTTCTCCTGCATCATATCGGCATGGCAACCAGTGCCACGCTCTACCGCAAGCTCGCCTATGACACGCTGAACGCCTTCGAATATGTCGGCCTGGTCACCGAAGTGCCGATGACCATCCTGTCGCGCAAGAACCTCGAGACGACGGATCTGAAAGGTCTGATCGAATACGCCAAGGCGAACAAGGACAAGGTCACCGTCGCCAATGCCGGCATCGGCGCTGCCTCGCATCTGTGCGGCATGCTGTTCATGAGCGCCATCGAAACTCCGCTCGTCACAGTCCCTTACAAGGGTACGGGCCCGGCCATGACCGATCTGCTCGGCGGCCAGGTCGACATCATGTGCGACCAGACCACCAATACCACCAAGCAGATTCAGGGCGGCACGGTGAAGGCTTATGCCGTAACCACAGCCAAGCGGCTGGATGTGCTGCCTGATGTGCCGACAGTCGTTGAAGCGGGCCTGCCAAAACTCGAGGTAGGCATCTGGCACGGCATTTACACGCCTAAGGGCACGCCTGCCGAAATCAATGAAAAGCTCTCCAAGTCGCTCCAGTCCGCGCTGAAGGACAAGAATGTCGCGGCCCGGTTCGCCGAACTCGGCACGACGCCTTCCCCGGAAAGCGATGCGACGCCTGCGGCGCTGAAGGCCAAGCTCGAAAGCGAAATCGCTCGCTGGAAGCCGGTCATCGAGTCCGCCGGCCAATACGCCGACTGATGAGCAACGGAATGACCGGCGGCGCTACGCCGCCGGTTTTCTGCTGTCGTTTTAACGCGCGGAACGGTGTGTCGCTGGCCGCAGTGGAGGGGCATCTTTCATGAAGTCGTTTTTTATTGACCCTGCCGAAGCAGCCTGCGGGGCAATTTTCATCGGTTTTGGCGCTTTTTTCGCCTTGCAGTCCTACGGGCTTGATTTGGGAACCACATTCCGCATGGGGCCGGGTTACTTTCCGCTCGTTCTCGCCATTGTCTTGATCCTGCTTGGAAGCGTCATATTTCTTCGCGCTACCCGGGTGCAGGGAGACGCCATCGGAGCCATCGCCTGGCGGGGGATTTTTTTCATTCTGCCCGCACCCATCTTTTTCGGCCTCACGGTCCGGGGACTTGGTTTCGTACCGGCACTGTTTTTCAGCGCCCTCATCGCAGCCTTTGCCTCGCACAAGATGAGCCCGCTGATGGCCGTTGCCATTTCCGCCGCCATCACGGTCTTTTCCGTCGCAGTGTTCAACTACGGTCTCGGGCTGCCTTTCCAGCGCTTTGGCCCATGGCTTAACTTTTAAGGTGCCGTGATGGAGCTGTTCAATAATCTCGCACTCGGTTTTTCGACGGCCTCGTCGCTGGAAAACCTGTTTTTCTGCCTCATCGGTGTGCTGCTCGGCACGCTCATCGGCGTGTTGCCGGGCATCGGCGCAACGGCCACCATCGCCATGCTGCTGCCGATCACCTTCCAGCTGGAGCCGGTCTCTTCGCTGATCATGCTCGCCGGCATCTATTACGGCGCGCAATATGGCGGTTCCACCACCGCAATCCTTATCAACATGCCGGGCGAATCCTCCTCCGCCGTCACCGCCATCGACGGGTATCAGATGGCGCGCAAGGGCAAGGCGGGGGCTGCTCTCGCCATTGCCGCCATCGGCTCGTTCTTTGCCGGCACGGTTTCCACCTTCCTCGTGGCGATCTTCGCTCCGCCTCTGACGGCGATTGCGCTGGAATTCGGCGCGGCGGAATATTTCTCGCTGATGGTCGTCGGCCTCGTTTCATCCATTGCGCTTGCCCATGGCTCCATCGTCAAGGCGCTGGCCATGGTGGTGCTGGGCCTGCTGCTGGGTTTGGTCGGCACCGATATCTATAGCGGTACACCGCGTTTCACCCTCGGCATCCGCGAATATGCCGACGGTCTGAACTTCGTGGCCGTGGCCGTCGGCGTCTTCGGTATCGCCGAGATCTTGCGCAATCTCGAAAACGAGCGCACCCGTTCGGTGCTGATCGCCAAGGTCAGCGGCCTGATGCCGACACGGGAGGATTTCAGGAAAATGATCGCGCCGGTGCTGCGCGGCACGGTCATCGGTTCCGCTCTCGGCATTCTTCCGGGCGGCGGCGCGATCCTTGCGGCCTTCGCTTCCTATACGGTGGAAAAACGCGTCTCCAAGAACCCGGAGGAATTCGGGCATGGCGCGGTTGCCGGCGTGGCCGGTCCGGAATCCGCCAACAATGCCGGTGCCCAGACCTCCTTCATCCCGCTGCTCACGCTCGGCATTCCCGCCAATCCGGTGATGGCGCTGATGATCGGCGCGATGATCATTCAGGGTATCGTGCCGGGTCCGAACGTTGCGACAGAACAGCCGGCGCTGTTCTGGGGCATCATCGCCTCCATGTGGATCGGCAACCTGATGCTCGTCATCCTGAACCTGCCGCTGATCGGGCTATGGGTAAAGCTTCTGACGGTGCCCTATTATGTACTGTTCCCCATCATCATGGCCTTCTGCGCCATCGGGGTCTACAGCGTCAATTCCAACGTCTTCGATCTCTATGCCGTCGCCTTCTTCGGCTTCATCGGTTACGTGCTGGTGAAACTGCGCTGCGAGCCGGCGCCGCTGCTCCTGGGCTTCGTGCTTGGGCCGCTGCTGGAGGAAAACCTGCGTCGGGCCATGATCCTGTCGCGCGGCGATCCGACCACCTTCGTCACCCGGCCGATCAGCGCCACCCTGCTCTTCATTGCTCTGGCCGTGCTGATCGTCGTCTTCCTGCCCAGCGTGAAGAAGAAGCGTGAAGAGGTTTTCGTAGAAGAAGACTGAGGAATGCCAAGAAGTCGGATGCCGGCGATGGAAACATCGCCGGCTTTTTCCGTTTCTGGATCGCCATGACGAATTCGCTTCACCAAAGCGACATATGGTTGACTTAGGCGCTTTTAGGCCCAAGGAAGGGCTGGAAAGAGAGGTCGATATGACGTCGGAAATCGAAAAACGGATCATTGCGCTCGAGGAAACGGCCGCGCATCAGGCGAAGGTGATAGAGGAGCTGTCCGATCAGCTGGCGGAACAGTGGAAGGTGGTGGAGCAGACCCGCGCCAAGCTCGACCGCCTGACGGAGAGGTTCCTGAGCCTGGAGGAGCAATCGCTGGACGCGCCCGCGATTACTCGACCGCCGCATTATTGACAGGGAAGAGCCAATGAAAAACGAAACCGCCGCGCTGGCCGCCGATATCGTCGATTTCTGGAAGCAGGCCGGACCGGACAAGTGGTTCGACAAGGACGCGGCCTTTGACAGTCATTTTCATGATCGTTTCCGCGATGCCCACTTTGCAGCAGCACGGCGTGAGCTGGACGACTGGCTGGAGGGCGCGGAAAGCAGTCTCGCGCTGATGCTTCTGCTGGATCAGTTTCCGCGCAACTGCTTTCGTGGCACCGCTCACATGTACGCCACCGACCCGCTTTCGCGGCTCTTTGCCGACGAGGCCATCCGCCGCGGGCATGACCAGACGGTGGGCGAGGATTTACGCGTCTTCTTCTACCTGCCCTTTTCCCATGCGGAGGATATCGCCGCCCAGCGGCGTGCCTGCGACCTGAACCAGCCGCTTGGCGGGCTTTATCTTCATCATGCCGAAGAACATCGCGATATCATCGAGCGTTTCGGCCGCTTTCCGCATCGCAATGACATATTGCTGCGGGAAACGACGCCGGAGGAACGGCAGTATCTTGATGAAGGTGGCTTTTCCGGCTGAGCCCGAAATGAAAACGCCGCCAGTCCCGCAGGATGGCGGCGTTCTTAAAGCATGGGGCGGCGACAATCAGCCGTCGAAGAATTCCTTCATCCGGGCGAAGAAGCCCGTCGATTCCGGATTGTTCTCCTTGGAGGAGAGCTGCTCGAACTCCTGCAACAGCTCGCGCTGACGCTTGCTGAGTTTCTGCGGCGTTTCGATCTGAATCTGGATATAGAGGTCGCCCGTCTGCGCCGAACGCAGCACCGGCATGCCCTTACCCTTCAGACGGAACTGCTTGCCCGGCTGGGTTCCTTCCGGAACCGTAACGCGCGATTTGGTGCCGTCGAGCGTCGTGACATCGAAAGTGCCGCCGAGTGCTGCCGTCGTCATGGAGATCGGTACGGTGCAATAAAGGTCGGCGCCGTCGCGCTGGAAGAATTCATGCGGACGCACGGACAGGAAGATATAGAGATCGCCCGCCGGGCCGCCACGCATGCCGGCCTCGCCTTCGCCCTGCAGGCGAATGCGGGTACCGTCCTCGATGCCCGAAGGAATGTTGACGGAAAGCGAACGCTCTTCCGTTACACGGCCCTGACCGTGGCACTTGCCGCAGGGATCGGAGATCGTCTGCCCGCGACCATGGCAGGTGGGGCAGGTGCGTTCCACCGAGAAGAAGCCCTGCGCCGCGCGCACGCGACCGGAACCCTGACAGGTCGCGCAGGTCTTCGGCTGCGTGCCGGGCTTTGCACCCGAGCCCGAACAGACATCGCAGGTGATCGAGGTAGGAACCCTGATCTGCGCCGTCTTGCCGGTGAAGGCCTCTTCCAGCGTGATTTCCATGTTGTAGCGAAGGTCGGCGCCGCGCTCGCGTCCGCCGGAAGAGCGGCGCGCACGGCCCCCGCCCATCATCTCGCCGAAGATGTCTTCGAAAATATCCGAGAAGCCGCCATTGGCGAAACCGCCGCCGCCAAAACCGCCACCGCCGCCCATGCCGCCATTTTCAAATGCGGCGTGGCCGAAACGGTCATAGGCTGCGCGCTTCTGCGGGTCCTTCAGCGTTTCGTACGCTTCGTTGATTTCCTTGAATTTCTGCTCGGATTCGGCGTTATCCGGGTTCTTGTCCGGATGGTACTTCATCGCGAGTTTGCGGAAGGCGCTTTTCAGCTCTTTTTCGTCCGCGGTCTTGCTGACGCCAAGTGTTTCGTAAAAGTCTGCTTTCGCCATTAAGATAACAAGCCCCGCAAATGGATTTCCGGCTGCACGTCGGCAGCCGGATGTCTTGCATATGGTGTGAGGAGTCGGGAAGTCGCGCTATTATGCGGACTTCTTATCGTCCTTGATTTCTTCATAGTCGGCATCGACGACGTCATCCTTGCCTTCTGCGGAAGCATCACCGGCCTCGGCCTGCTGTGCCTCGTAGATGGCCTGACCGAGCTTCATGGAGACTTCCATGAGGGTCTGGGTCTTGGCCTGAATGTCGTCTGCGTCAGGCTCAGCGGCTTCGACAGCGGTCTTCAGGGCGGCAATGGCGTCTTCGATCGCCTTGCGGTCGGTCTCGGAAACCTTGTCACCATATTCCTTCACCGACTTCTCGGTGGAGTGGATGAGGCTTTCGGCCTGGTTCTTGGCTTCCACACCCGCACGACGCTTCTTGTCGGCTTCGGCATTGGCTTCGGCGTCCTTCACCATCTTCTCGATGTCGGCGTCGGAGAGACCGCCGGAAGCCTGGATGCGGATCTGCTGTTCCTTGCCGGTGCCCTTGTCTTTCGCCGAAACCTGCACGATGCCGTTGGCGTCGATATCGAAGGTGACTTCGATCTGCGGAACGCCGCGCGGTGCCGGCGGCAGGCCGACGAGGTCGAACTGGCCGAGCAGCTTGTTGTCCTGCGCCATTTCACGCTCGCCCTGAGAGACGCGGATGGTCACGGCCGACTGGTTGTCTTCGGCGGTCGAGAAGGTCTGGCTCTTCTTGGTCGGGATCGTCGTGTTGCGATCGATCAGACGCGTGAAGACGCCACCCAGCGTTTCGATGCCGAGCGACAGCGGGGTCACGTCGAGCAGCAGAACGTCCTTGACATCGCCCTGCAGAACGCCAGCCTGAATGGCTGCGCCCATGGCAACCACTTCGTCCGGGTTCACGCCCTTATGCGGCTCCTTGCCGAACAGCTGCTTGACGACTTCCTGCACCTTCGGCATGCGGCTCATGCCACCGACGAGAACGACTTCGTCGATCTCGGAAGCGGAGACGCCGGCATCCTTGAGCGCTGCCTTGCAAGGCGCAACGGTGCGCTGCACGAGGTCGTCGACCAGGCTTTCGAATTTTGCACGGGTCAGCTTCAGCGTCAGATGCTTCGGACCGGAAGCATCGGCCGTGATGAACGGCAGGTTGATTTCGGTCTGCTGCGAGGACGACAGTTCGATCTTCGCCTTTTCGGCAGCTTCCTTGAGGCGCTGCAGAGCAAGCTTGTCGTTCTTCAGGTCAATGCCCTGATCCTTCTTGAACTCGCCGGCCAGATATTCGACCAGACGCATGTCGAAGTCTTCACCGCCAAGGAAGGTATCGCCGTTGGTGGACTTCACTTCGAAGACGCCGTCGCCGATTTCCAGCACGGAAATATCGAAGGTGCCGCCGCCAAGGTCGTAAACGGCGATTGTCTTGCCGTCCTTCTTGTCGAGACCGTAAGCAAGCGCTGCCGCAGTCGGCTCGTTGATGATACGCAGGACGTCCAGACCGGCAATGCGGCCGGCATCCTTGGTTGCCTGACGCTGGGCGTCGTTGAAGTAGGCAGGAACCGTGATAACGGCCTTCTCAACCTTTTCGCCGAGATAGGATTCAGCCGTTTCCTTCATCTTCTGAAGGATCATCGCGGAAATCTGCGAAGGGGAATAGGGCTTGTCCTGCGCCTTCACCCATGCGTCGCCATTGTCACCCTTGACGATTTCAAAGGGGACCAGAGCCTTGTCCTTTTCGACGGTCGGGTCTTCATAACGGCGGCCGATAAGGCGCTTGACCGCAAACAGGGTGTTGGTCGGGTTGGTGACCGCCTGGCGCTTGGCCGGCTGGCCGACAAGGCGCTCGCCATCGTCGGAAAATGCCACCATGGACGGCGTGGTACGCGCGCCTTCCGCGTTTTCAATTACTTTCGTGTCCTTGCCGTCCATCACTGCGACGCAGGAGTTGGTCGTGCCAAGGTCGATACCGATTACTTTTGCCATGCTCTTCTCTCCTTGAAGCGAGCTGCCGGAACCCCGTGAGGCATTCTTGTGGCAACTCCTTGACTTGGATTTGCAGCCTTCGCTGCTGTTATGCGGCGTATATAAGGAGCGATTTTTCCTGCTGCAAGGCGCAAGACAGGGGGAAGCGCAGCAAAAAAGCGCAGGAAACCCCTGTCTGTGCAGAAGCATAGCCATCACGGCTTCCGGAAGCGGGAAAAGGCGGCTCGGGCTCTACACGGCGCTGCCGGTCGACATCGCGGCAAGTGACCCGTTGAGACTGGCTTTTAACGGTATCGGGGTGGGGTGAAATGGCGGACAGGGTGGGATTCGAACCCACGGTACGCTTTCACGCACACACGCGTTCCAGGCGTGCGCCTTAAACCACTCGGCCACCTGTCCTTTTTCAAATCTGCATGTTTTGAAGAATGCAAATCACTGGAACGGCGCGATATATACCGATGAATTCGCAGGGATCAACACGAATCTGACAGTTTTTTGAAATGTCGGCAATTTCCTGTGTTCCGATGCGATTGCAAACCGGTTTTCCCGCCTTTATCGATGCAATATAGATTTCAAAATATGGCTGCCTGACCGGCAGATCGTAAACGAGGTGTCCCTGATGAAAGCTGTTTTGCGGTTTTTGAGCTTTCTTTTCCTCGTGGCGGCGGTTTTTCTGGGTGTGCTCGATTCGGTCCGCTCGGTTTCCACATCCTCGGTCAACATCACCGGCATCCTGTCCGTCTGGAACTATCTGCTTCCTGCCTCGCGCACCATGGTGGAAGCGGCCATGGCTCACTATATTCACCCTGAAGCGTGGCGCTTCATTGAAAATGCCCTGTCGGCGGTGCCCGCATTTGCCGTTTCCCTGGCGCTTTCCCTGCTCTGCTGGATGGCGGGTTACAGGAAACACAAGGCGATGAGGCGTTTATCGGCCTGACTTGTATCTGTCGAAATAGGCGCCCGCAGACGTGAACCATGAGAAGCGGCGGAACTGGCCGCATGGAGGACCGAATGTTCCTGTTCGATACGCTTTCAAAAAAAACGACGATGCCGACCGAAGAAACCGCCTTGCCCGGCCGTGAAGAGGCGCTTGCGGTGCCGGAAACCCATTTCGTGAATGGCCGGCCTTTGAAGGGGCCTTATCCGGATGGTCTTGAAACCATCTATCTCGGCATGGGCTGCTTCTGGGGTGCGGAACGGTTGTTCTGGAAAACGCCGGGCGTGTGGGTGACGGCGGTGGGTTATGCCGGCGGCTTCACCCGCAACCCCACCTATCAGGAGACGACCACGGGCCAGACGGGCCACGCCGAAGTGGTCAAGGTTGTCTACGATCCGGCCGTGATCTCGCTCCCGGGCCTGCTGAAGATATTCTTCGAGGAGCATGATCCGACACAAGGGATGCGGCAGGGCAACGATGTCGGCACGACCTACCGTTCCGCCATTTACGCGACGACGGAAGGGCAGTTGCAGCAGGCGCAGAAGGCGAGCGATGCTTTTCAACAGGCTTTGGACGAGGCCGGCCATGGCAGCGCCATTACCACTGAGATCGGGCCGCTTGAAAAGTTTTATTACGCTGAAGACTACCATCAGCAATATCTTGCCAAGAACCCGGGCGGCTACTGCGGCCTGAGGGGAACCGGCGTAAGCTGCAATATCGACTAGATTTTTTGCACGTCGCACCGGTGGAAAGACCAAAAAAGCGCCAGAATAAAGTTTTTCCACCGGGTCAAAAAAACCGGATGAATTTTTCATTGAGCCATGCAAGGATATGAGGCAAGCACAGCCGGGAAAACGGCTGGCGGTTCCGCAGACATTCCCGGTCAACGGGATTGCGGGAGGACCCTTATAATATCAATTGCAACAACAGGGCTGCACAATGAAAAAATCCCTTCTGACGCTTTTTGCGCTTGCCGCAATGTCGGCTTCCGCGCTCGCCGCGGATATCAAGCCGGCGCTGGTCTATGGCACGGGCGGCAAGTTCGACAAGTCGTTCAACGAGGCCGCTGCGGCCGGCGCTGAAAAGTTCAAGGCAGAAACGGGCATCGAGTTCCGCGATTTCGAGCCGACCAGCGACACGCAGGGCGAACAGGCCATCCGCAACTTCGCCAGCAAGGGCTTCAACCCGGTCGTTGCGATTTCCTTCATCTGGGAAGCGCCGATGGCCAAGGTTGCGGCGGAATATCCCGATACCAAGTTCGTGATCGTTGATACCGTTGTAGATGCGCCTAACGTGCGTTCTGTTGTTTATAAGGAACATGAGGGCTCTTACCTCGTAGGTCTTTTGGCGGGCATGGCCTCCAAGACCGGCAAGGTCGGCTTCGTCGGCGGAATGGATGTTCCCTTGATCCGTAAATTCGCCTGTGGTTATGCACAGGGCGCCAAGGCCGCCAACGACAAGATCGAAGTCTTCCAAAACATGACGGGAACGACGGGTGCAGCCTGGAACGATCCCGTCCGCGGCGGTGAACTCACCAAGAACCAGATCGACCAAGGCGCCGACGTGATCTACGCGGCAGCCGGTGCGACCGGTCTCGGCGTTCTGCAGACAGCCGCAGACAATAAGAAGCTTTCGATCGGCGTCGATTCCAACCAGAACCACCTGCATCCCGGCTCGGTTCTGACGTCCATGGTCAAGCGGGTCGATCTCGCAGTTTATAACGCGTTCAAGGATGCCAAAGACGACAAGTTCACAGCTGGCGTCGTGGCGCTCGGTGTGAAGGAGGACGGCGTCGCTTACGCGGTTGACGACAACAACAAGGCTCTGATCACAACGGAAATGACTGCTGCCGTGGACAAGGCGAAGGCCGACATCATCTCTGGCGCCGTCAAGGTCCATGACTATATGGCGGACAAGTCCTGCCCGAAATGATATGATACAAGCTTGGGGCGCATGATGATTTTCATCTTGCGCCCTTTTCATATCCAGCCTTCGGAGAGGTTTCGGTTTGAGTATGGACCCTGCAATCGAACTCGTGGGCATCGACAAGAAATTCGGTGCCGTTCACGCCAACAAGAATATCAATCTGACGGTCGCCAAGGGCACGATCCACGGCATTATCGGGGAAAACGGTGCCGGGAAATCGACCCTGATGTCGATCCTCTACGGCTTTTACCAGGCGGACGCCGGTGAAATCCGGGTGAATGGCACGCCCGTCGCGATCCGTGACAGCCAGACGGCCATCAATGCCGGCATCGGCATGGTGCATCAGCACTTCATGTTGGTGGAAAATTTCACCGTGCTTGAAAACGTCATGCTCGGCGCGGAAGGCGGCGCATCGCTCGCCAAGGGCCGAGCAGCGGCCCGCAAGGAGTTGCAGCGTCTCGAGGACGATTACGGTCTGGAAGTCGAACCGGATGCGGTCATCGAGGAATTGCCGGTCGGCCTGCAGCAGCGCGTCGAAATCCTCAAAGCCATGTATCGTGGCGCCGAAATCCTGATCCTCGACGAGCCGACCGGCGTTCTGACGCCGGCCGAGGCCGATCACCTTTTCAAGATACTCGGCGTCCTGCGCGAGCAGGGCAAGACCGTCATCCTCATCACCCATAAGCTGCGTGAAATCATGGCGATCACGGATTCCGTTTCCGTCATGCGCCGCGGTGAAATGGTCGCGACCCGCAAGACCTCCGAAACTAGCGTCGAGGAACTGGCCGAACTGATGGTTGGCCGTCGCGTGCTGCTCAGGGTGGAAAAGGGCGAGACGACGCCGGGCGATGTTCTGCTCTCCATCCGCAATCTGACCGTCAAGGACAGTCGCGGCGTCACCATGGTGGATGATGTCTCGCTCGATGTCCGCGCCGGTGAAATCGTCGGCATTGCCGGCGTGGCGGGCAATGGCCAGTCGGAGCTGCTCGAAGCCATCGCCGGTATTCGCAAGCCCCATTCGGGCCAGATATGGGTGGATGGCCAGAAGGTGGACCACCCCGATCCGGCAATTTTGCGCAGGCTCGGCCTCGCGCATATCCCGGAAGACCGCCACCATATGGGGCTGGTCTTGAAATTCGAGGAATATGAGAACTCCATCCTCGGTTATCACCATGATGAACGATACGGCAAAGGACCTTTCCTCAACCCCGAGGCCATCCGCAGGGATGCGGTCGAAAAGATCGAGAAATACGACATCCGCCCGCCGAATCCGCGGTTGAAGACCGCCAATTTTTCCGGCGGCAATCAGCAGAAGATCGTCGTCGCCCGTGAAATCGAGCGGGATCCGAAGATGCTGATAATCGGCCAGCCCACACGCGGCGTGGATATCGGCGCCATCGAATTCATCCATCGCCGCATCATCGAAATGCGCGATGCCGGTAAGGCTATTCTGCTGGTTTCGGTCGAACTCGATGAAATCCGTTCCCTTTCGGATCGGATCATGGTCATGTTCGCCGGCCGTGTCGTTGGAGAAAAAACGGCGGAAGCCGAAGAACAGACGCTGGGCCTGATGATGGCCGGCATCGCCGCATGAGGCATGAATGAGCACCGCTTCCGTACCCCTACCAAACTGGATCAGCTACGGCCTGCTGCCGTTGCTGAACGTTGTTACTGCCTTTCTGATTTCCGGCCTCGTTGTCTGGTCCATCGGGGAAAGCCCGCTGGCGGCGCTGCGCCTGCTCATCGAGGGTGCGCTTGGCCGTGGCGATGCCATCGGCTTCACGCTGTTCTACACGACGAGCTTCATCTTCACCGGCCTTTCCGTCGCCGTGGCCTTCCATGCCGGCCTCTTCAATATCGGTTCCGAAGGTCAGGCCTATATTGGCGGTCTGGGTGCCGCGCTGGTGGCGCTGGCGCTCGACCGTTACGTGCCGTGGTATGTGACGATGCCTTTCGCCGTCATCGGTGCTGCGGTTTTTGGCGCTGCCTGGGCCTTCATTCCGGCATGGCTGCAGGCAAAACGCGGGAGCCACGTTGTCATCACCACCATCATGTTCAACTTCATCGCGGCTGCGCTGATGGTCTATCTGCTGGTGAATGTGCTGATCGTGCCGGGCAAGATGGCGCCGGAAACGCGCACCTTTCTGCCGGGCGGGCAATTGCCGAAGCTTGACTGGCTGATGGCGCTGTTCGGCCTCAAGCTCGGGCCGGCGCCGTTCAACGTCTCCTTCATCATCGCACTGGTCATGTGTTTACTCGTCTGGGTGCTGATCTGGCGCACCAAGCTCGGTTATGAGATGCGCACGCTCGGCGTCAGCCCCTCGGCGGCCGTCTATGCCGGCATTCCCTATGCGCGCACCGTCATCATCGCCATGCTCATTTCCGGCGGTCTGGCAGGTATGATGGCGCTGAACCCGGTCATGGGGGCTTCCGCCCGCCTGCAGGTGGAATTTGTCGGCGGTGCGGGTTTCGTCGGCATCGCCGTCTCGCTGATGGGGCGAAGCCACCCGCTCGGTATCCTGTTTTCGGCGCTGCTGTTCGGCATTCTCTATCAGGGTGGTGCAGACCTCTCTTTCGAGATGCCAAATATCACCCGTGAAATGATCGTGGTCATTCAGGGTCTGGTGATCCTCTTCGCCGGCGCGCTGGAATATATGTACCGGCCGGCGGTCGTCCGCATCTACCAGCGTTTGGCAAAAGGGGTGAGCTGATATGGATTTCTTCGATATGCTGGTCAGCATCCTCGGCTCGACCGTCCGCCTCACCATCCCGCTGCTCTTCACCGCGCTCGCCGGGCTCTTTTCCGAACGCGCGGGCGTGTTCGATATCGGCCTTGAAGGCAAGATGCTGGCGGCGGCCTTCGCCTCTGCCTGCGTCGCCTATCTCACAGCGGACCCATGGGCGGGTCTGCTGGCGGGCATCACCGTCTCCATCCTCTTCTCGCTGATCCATGGTTTTGCCGTCATCACCAACCGTGGCAACCAGATCGTATCCGGAGTGGCGCTGAATTTCATCGCCGCCGGCTTGACAGTGGTTCTCGGACAGGCCTGGTTCGGGCAGGGCGGCCGCACGCCGCAATTGCCGTCCGAAGGCCGCTTTGCGCCGATCATCCTGCCCGGTGCGGATGCGATGCGCGAGGTGCCCTTCATCGGCCCGCTTTATGCCAATGTCATTTCCGGCAACAATATTCTCACCTATCTCGCCTTTCTGGCGGTGCCGCTCTCCTGGTGGGTGCTTTATCGCACCCGTTTCGGCCTGCGCCTGCGCGCTGTGGGTGAAAACCCGGGTGCGGTGGATACGGCCGGCATTTCGGTGACATGGATGCGCTTCCGCGCCGTCATCGTCGCCGGTTTCCTCTGCGGTTTTTCGGGCGCCTATCTCGCCGTTGCGCAGTCGGCGGCCTTCATCGCCAACATGTCGGCTGGCAAGGGCTATATCGCGCTTGCGGCGCTGATCTTCGCGAAATGGAAGCCGGTGCCGGTCATGTTCGCCTGCCTGCTTTTCGGTTTTCTGGATGCCTTCGCCAACTTCATGCAGGGTAAATCCGTGCCGGGCATAGGCGAGGTGCCGGTGCAGATTTTCCAGGCCATGCCCTATATTCTGACCTGCATCCTGCTTGCCGGTTTCATCGGCGTCGCCAAGCCCCCCAAGGCCGGTGGCGTTGCCTATGCGAAGGAGCGTTAAATCCATGTCCCGAGATCCGATGTCCCATGCCCTGTTCGAGGCAGCGGTGGAGGCCATGGCCTTTGCCCATGCGCCCTATTCGAAATTTCCGGTCGGTGCGGCGATCCGCGCCAAAGACGGCAAGATTTACAAGGGCGCCAATATCGAGAACCTCTCCTTCCCGCAGGGCTGGTGCGCTGAACCTTCCGCCATCAGCGCCATGATCATGGGTGGGGCGAAGAAGATCAGCGAAATCGCGGTCATCGCCGAAAAGCTTGCTCTTTGCCCACCTTGTGGGGGCTGCCGGCAGAAGATCGCCGAATTCGCGACGCCGGACACGAAAGTCTATCTCTGCGACGAAACCGGCGTGCAGAAGGTCATGACCATGGAAGAGCTTTTGCCCTTCAGCTTCAAGACAGAGCTGCCCTGATGCCGGATACGCTGATCGATATTCTGGTGGAGCGCCTGAACGGCCTGATGCCGCGCGTCGCCATCGTCCTCGGCTCGGGCCTCGGTTCGCTGGTGGAAGACGTCAGCGACCCGATCCGGGTGCCCTATGCCGAACTCCCCGGTTTTCCTGCAAGCGGCGTTTCCGGCCATGCGGGCGAGCTGGTGGCGGGCTATCTTGGCGGGGAGCCGGTCATGATGCTCTCCGGCCGGGTGCATTATTACGAAAAGGGCGATCCGTCCGCCATGCGCGCGATCATCGGGGCGCTGGCCGGCCTTGGCGTGCAGTCGCTCATCCTCACCAATTCGGCAGGTTCGGTCAGGCAGGATATGCCGCCCGGCTCGGTCATGCAGATCACCGATCACATCAACTATTCCGGCATGAACCCGCTAATCGGCGAGGAAAGCGACCGCCGCTTCGTCGGCATGACCACCGCTTACGATCCCGATCTGATGCTTGCCATGCGTAACGCCGCCATCCGCGCCACAGTGCCTTTGTTCGGCGGTGTCTATATGTGGTTTTCCGGCCCGAGCTTCGAAACACCGGCGGAAATCCGCATGGCGCGTCTGCTGGGGGCGGATGCCGTTGGCATGTCCACCGTGCCGGAAGTCATCCTTGCGCGCTTTTTCGGGATGCGCGTCGCCGCCGCATCGGTTATTACCAATTACGGTGCCGGCATGACCGGCGCGGAACTGAGCCATGAAGAAACCAAGGATATGGCTCCCGTGGGTGGCAAGAGGCTTGCCGCCATTCTGAAGGAAATGATCGCAGGAGGAGCGTGACCATGGAACTCCAGCGTCCGCGCGAAGCGGCTGCCCTCACCCTGTCCTTGCTGGACCTGACCAATCTCAAGGAAGACTGCACGCCCGAGCAGATCGCCGCTTTGTGCCAGCGGGCGCATACAGAGTATGGCAATACGGCCGCAATCTGCATCTGGCCGCGCTTCGTGGCGCAGGCCCGTGCGGCGTTCGGAAAAGACCATGCTATCCGCATCGCCACGGTCGTCAATTTTCCTTCGGGCGATCTGGACATCGCGGCCGTGGTTGCGGAAACGGAGGCGGCGATCCGCGACGGCGCTGACGAAATCGATCTCGTCATTCCCTATCGCAAATTCATAGCCGGCGATGAAACGGCGGTGTCCACCATGGTGGCCGCCGTTCGCAAGGCCTGCGTTGCACCCGTGCTACTCAAGGTCATTCTTGAAACCGGTGAGTTGAAGGACAAGGCGCTGATCCGTCGCGCATCGGAACTCGCCATTGCCGAAGGGGCCGATTTCATCAAGACCTCGACCGGCAAGGTTGCCATCAATGCCACGCTGGAGGCAGCCGACATCATGTTGCAGGCGATCCGCGACAGCCGGCAGAAGGTGGGCTTCAAGCCCGCCGGCGGCATTGGCACGGTGGAGGACGCCACGCTTTACCTCAGGCTTGCGGAAACCATCATGGCGCCCAACTGGGCCATGCCGTCCACCTTCCGTTTCGGCGCTTCGGGTGTTCTCGACGATGTGCTGAACGTGCTGGCCGGCGGCGAGCCCGCCAAGGCCGCCAGCGGGTATTGAGCTTGATCCCGCAGGAAATCATCCGGCGCAAACGCGATGGCCTGTCACTTGAGCCTCGGGAGATTGCAGCTTTCATAGAGGCGCTTTCGAAAGACGGCATCTCGGAAGGGCAGGCGGCTGCTTTTGCCATGGCGGTGTTCTTTCGCGGCATGAACCGGGATGAGATGGTGGCGCTGACGCTGGCGATGCGCGACAGCGGTGAGGTCCTGTCCTGGAGCGATCTCGGCAGGCCGGTGGCGGACAAGCATTCCACCGGCGGCGTCGGCGATAATGTCTCCCTGATGCTCGCCCCCATCGTTGCCGCCTGCGGTCTCGCCGTGCCGATGATTTCCGGCAGGGGCCTTGGCCATACCGGCGGCACGCTGGACAAGCTGGAAGCGATCCCCGGTTACAACGTCATGCCGGACGAGGCGTTGTTTCGGCGGACGGTAAAGACCGTCGGCTGCGCCATCATCGGCCAAACGGGCGATCTCGCTCCAGCCGATAAACGCCTCTATGCCATTCGCGATGTGACCGCGACGGTGGATTCCATACCGCTGATCACGGCCTCCATCCTGTCGAAAAAGCTTGCGGCCGGGCTGCAAACGCTGGTTCTGGATGTGAAGGTCGGCAACGGTGCTTTCATGCAGAGCGTTGAGGATGCCCGCAATCTCGCCCGCGCGCTGGTCGATGTGGCGAATGGCGCAGGCCTGCCGACAACGGCGCTGATAACCGACATGAACCAGCCGCTTGGCGATGCCGCCGGCAATGCGGTGGAAATCGTCAATTGTCTGGATTTTCTGGCCGGTCGCAAGGCCGGCACCCATCTTGAAAAGGTCGTCCTGTCCTTTGCGGCGGAAATGCTGATGCAGGCGCAAAAGGCGGCCACGCTGGAGGAAGGACATGCGCTGGCGTCAGCTGCGCTCTCCTCCGGCCGGGCGTTGGAAATCTTTGCGCGGATGGTTTCGGCACTGGGCGGTCCATCGGATTTCGTTGAGCATCCGTCCCGTTATCTGCCCTCTGCGCCGGTCATTCTTCCGGTTCTGGCGGAGCGCAGCGGTTTGCTCGCCTCCTGCGCCACGCGCGATCTTGGCATGGTTGTCGTTGAACTCGGCGGCGGCAGGAAAAAGCCATCGGACACGATCAATCTTTCCGTCGGTATCTCGGACATCCTGCCGCTCGGCGCGAAAGTGGAAAAGGGCGCGCGGATCGCCACCGTTCATGCTGCTTCGAGGGACGAAGCGGAACATGCCATGAAAAGGGTAGCTGCCTGCTACGGAATTGCTGACAGCGCGCCTGAGATTGGTGCGCCCGTTCTTGAGCGGATCACCTGACCAGCCGCATCTCGCCGCCCGATACCTTGAAGGACGATAGTTGTTTGAGGAAGCTCATGCCGATCAGCATGTTGCCGAGCGCATTGTCCTTCAGCACCATGGCGTCGACATTCTGAACCCGGATAGTGCCGATCTCCACCCGGTCGAGTTTCACATAGGCGGCCATGGTCTGACCATTCGCCGTGGAAATCGCATATTTATAATCGAGGCTGTTGACGCCGTAACCGAGCCGGCGCGCAATCGTCTCGTTGATGGCGACCATGGAAGCGCCGGTATCGACAAGTCCGTCGAAGGATTTGCCGTTGACGCGGAAGGTGGCATTGAAGTGGCCGCGCGCATCCGCTTTCAGACTGACGCCGCCAAGGGAGACGGACTCCGGTTTGGCCGTTTCGGGTCTGGCTTCCGCTTTCTCGATGCTTGCTTCCGGGCGCGGCTGAAATTTTTCCACCAGAGCCGGAATCTGCGTCGCACCGACCGAAAGCCCAACAAGCAGGAAAATCGCGCGCGTCAGCAAGTCTTCGCTCCTCCAGGGGCAGGTTATTCTTGCCGAGAATAGATGCAAAACATGCTGAAACCTTAAAAGAAAAAGCCATCCGCCGCTTATCGGGCGGCGAATGGCTCAAACGGTTAAGCGATGATGAACGGCGTTATTTGGTGCCGTACATCCGGTCGCCGGCATCGCCGAGGCCCGGAACGATATAACCCTTCTCGTTCAGATGGCTGTCGATGGCGGCGGTGTAGATATGCACATCGGGATGCGCTTCACGGAAGTTCTTGATGCCTTCGGGCGCCGCCAGCAGACACAGGAAGCGGATGTTCTTCGCACCGCGCTCCTTCAGCTTCTCAACGGCGGCGATAGAGGAATTGCCGGTTGCCAGCATCGGATCGACAACGATGATAAGGCGCGCATCGAGGCTTTCCGGAGCCTTGAAGTAATATTCGACGGCTTCCAGCGTGTCATGATCGCGATAAACGCCGATATGGGAAACACGCGCCGAAGGCACGAGCTCGAGCATGCCTTCCAGGAGGCCGTTGCCGGCGCGCAGGATGGAGGCGAAAACCAGTTTCTTGCCTTCGAGCACGGGGGCCTCGATGGTTTCGAGCGGCGTATCGATGGTTTCCATCGTCATCTCAAGGTCACGCGTCACTTCATAGCAGAGCAGCGTTGAAATTTCCCTGAGCAGGCGGCGGAAGCCGGCCGTGGAAGTTTCCTTCTTGCGCATGATGGTAAGTTTGTGCCGCACCAGCGGATGTTCGATGACTGTGACGCCGTCCATGAAACTGGCCTTCCTTTTATCTTATGCCCTGTAATTCACCGAAAGTGCGTTTTTCGCAAGCCTTCTTCGCGGTTTTACCCCCGCGAACCGCAGCGTCAGGCGCCATCGAGTTTCGCAAGCAGTCGCGCACGTGTTGCCTCGTCCACGAAGGCGCATTCCAATGCAGTCCGCGTCATGCGATTGATCTCGGCATCGCTGAAGCCGAACTCGTTCGCAGCCAGCGCATATTCCCGCGCAAGCGACGTGAAGAAGAATGGCGGGTCGTCGGAACTGATGCAGACGCGCACCCCGGCGTCGCTCAGAGCTTTCAGCGGGTGGCTGGCAAAATCGGGATAGACGTTGAGCGCGATATTAGAGCCGGGGCAGACTTCCAGAACCGTTCCCGCCTCGGCCAGCCGGACGATAAGACCGGCATCTTCGATGGCGCGCACGCCATGCCCGATGCGGGACGGTTTGACGAGGTCGAGCGCATCGGCAACGCTTTCCGGCCCGCAAACCTCGCCGGCATGAATGGTCAGCCCGAGGCCGGCATCGCGGGCGATGTCGAAGGCGCGCGCATAATCGGCGACGCGGCCCATGCGCTCCTCGCCGGCCATGTTGAAGCCCGTCACCAGCGGATGTTGAGCGCGTGCCGCATATTCGGCCGCGGCGATTACCCGCTCCGGGCCGAAGTGGCGCTCGCCGGTGACGATGATGCGGGTTTCGATCCCCGTCTTTTCCCTTGCGATGCGGATACCTTCGGCAATGCCGGCCAGATAGGCGTCGGCGCCAAGCCCGATGCGGTCGCCATGATCGGGCGAAATGATCAGCTCGCTATAGATGGTATTGGCTTGCGCAAGTTCGGTCAGGTAGGTTTCCGTCAGGACGGCATAATCCTCATCCGTCTTGAACACCTGCGCCACCGCATCGTAACAACGGATGAATTCGGCGAAATCCGACCAGACATATTGGCCGTCCCGCAGAAAATCGCTGGTGTCGATGCCGTATTTCTCGGCCTGTTTAGCGACGAGGGCGGGCGGGGCCGCACCTTCGATGTGGCAGTGAATTTCCGCTTTCAGCAAATGCGATGTCAAATGAAGCTCCTGCCGTGAGAACCGGCCTCGATGCCAAGATGGTGGGCGATGCTTTCGCCGATATCGGCGTAGCTTGAACGGATGCCGACATCGCGTGAGCGAATGCCCGGTCCGAATGCCATGATCGGCACCCTTTCCCGTGTATGGTCCGTGCCCCGCCAGGTGGGGTCGCAGCCGTGATCGGCGGTCAGAAGGGCGATGTCACCCGGCGCCATCTTGCGATGGATTTCGGGGATTCGCGCATCGAAGGCCTCAAGGGCGGCGGCGTAACCGGCAACGTCCCGGCGATGGCCATAAAGCATGTCGAAATCGACGAAATTGGTGAAGACGAGATCGCCGTTTTCCGCCTCATCGATAGCCTGCAACGTCGCATCCATCAGGGCGCTGTTGCCATTTGCCTTGATGACGCGCGTCACACCCTGATGGGCGTAGATATCGCCGATCTTGCCGATGGCGTGCACTTTTCGGCCGGCCTCCACAAGCCTGTCGAGCAGGGTTGGTTCCGGTGGCAGAACGGAGAAATCGCGACGGTTGCCGGTGCGTTCGAAGGTCGCCACCGTTTCGCCGATGAAGGGGCGGGCGATGACGCGGCCGATATTCAGCGGATCGAGCAGCTTGCGCACCGTCTCGCAGAGCGCGATGAGGCGTTCCAGGCCGAAATGCGTTTCATGCGCGGCGATCTGGAAAACGGAATCGGATGAGGTGTAGCAGATCGGTTTACCGGTCCTGATATGTTCCTCGCCGAGCGCAGCGATGATCTCGGTGCCGGAAGCATGGCAATTGCCGAGGATGCCGGGAATATTAGCCTCCTTGCATATCGCCTCCACCAGTTCCGGCGAAAACGCATCGCCTTCCGTCGGGAAATATCCCCAGTCGAAGGTGACGGGCGTACCGGCGATCTCCCAGTGACCGGACGGCGTGTCCTTGCCCTTGGAGATTTCGCTGGCGGAACCGTGCAGGCCGAAAATGCGCTCGGGCGGTTCCATGCCGGCGGGAATGTCGCCGCTTGCCTGCCGCGCGATCTCCAGCAGGCCGAGCGAACACATGTTCGGCAGTTTCAGCGGACCCGAGCGAAGTCCCGCTTTGTCGGCAGCGCCCGCTGCACAGAATTCCGCGATGTGGCCGAGCGTGTTTGCGCCAAGATCGCCATAGCGCTCCGCGTCGGTTGCGCCGCCGACGCCGAAGGAATCCAGAACGAGAAGAAATGCTCTTGCCATAACTCACCGAAACAAAATGCGCCGACGGGCAATGTCAGGCCGAACTATCGTTATAGATCAGCAAAACGTGAAGAAGGAAGTGCTTTTATGAACCATCCGGTAAAACCGGCTGCTTAGTCCTCGTCCCGTTTCGGTTTGGGGGCGTTGAGGTTGCGCAGGACATACCAGCCCGCAGCCACCACCATCGCCGCCAGAATATACCACGTAACGGCATAGGAGAGGTGGTTGTTGGGGAAGGTGAGCATGGTTTTCCCGCCGACAGGCAGACCGCCCGGATTGGGTGTCGCATCGGCGTCGACATAAAACGGGGCGACATCGGAAAGGCCGGATGCCTGCGAGATTTGCGGAATGTTGCGGGAATACCAGCGGCCATTTGCCGGATCGTTGGTGCGCAGGAAAAGCCCACCGGTTTCGGGCGCGCGCATCAGTCCGACGATCTCGACGTTTCCGGCCGGTTCGCTTTCCTGGCGGGAGGATGGGTCGCGCCTGTCGGACGGCACGAAGCCGCGATTGACGATGATGCTGGCGCCGTCATCGCGCTTGAGCGGCGTCATCACCCAGTAACCGGGGCCGAGATCCGTGACCGTATAGACCTGAACCTCCCTGTCATTGAGGAAGGTGCCGGACAGTTTCACACGGCGATATTCGTATTCCGCCGGATCGCCGAGCGCCGGCCATTCTTTGGCGGCAGGGGCGTCGACGGGATCGGCATGGGCGCGGGCTTCGACCCGCTCGATAAGATCGAGCTTCCAGGAAAGGCGCTTGACCTGCCAGGTGCCGAGCGCGAGCAGCAGACCCGTCAGAACAACGGTCAGGAACAGGACGACGATGGCCGCAGGGCGGATGCGCCGGTTATGGGGTGTGGTTTGGCTCATGTCACGGTCCTTGCGAAGCGCGCCCGGCAGAAACCGGTCTGCTTTGGCGGGTTTCCTGGAGCATTTCCAGGAAAAGTGGAACCCGGTTTTCCGTCCGGAAATGCGCCAAAACAAAGAGTTAGAGTGTTTTTGCGATTCGAGGAAAAGCGAAAAAAAACTAGCGCCGGCATGCGCTTCTTCCAGCAAATAACCCCATAAATCGCACCAGGATTCATGGGGTTATGTGTTGGCGCGAAGGCGGCCCGCCGGAAACCCGGCAGGCCGTAGGTCTCTGCTGCTCAGGGCAGGTTTTTCACATCCTCGATGTGCAGCGGCATCATGTTCTTGTTCATGTTGTACATGACCCAGAGCGAGCCGGAGAGCGTGATCAGGAGCACCACGACGGTGAAGATCAGCGCCATGAAGGTCCAGCCGCCTTCGGACTTGGTGTCCATGTGCAGGAAGTAGATCATGTGCACGAAGATCTGGATGACGCCGAGACCCATGATCGCGATGACCAGCAGGGTCTTGTTCTCAAGAACGTCGCCCATGACCAGCCAGAAGGGGATCGCCGTCAGGATAACCGACAGGACGAAGCCGATCATGTAGCTCTTGAAGGTGCCATGGCTTGCACCATCATGGTGATGATGGTCGTCGCCATGCGCGTCGTGGTGTGCGTGTGCTTCGGAACTCATCAAAGAACTCCCATGAGATAAACGAAGGAGAAGACGCCGATCCAGATGACGTCAAGGAAGTGCCAGAACATCGACAGGCACATCAGGCGACGCTTGTTTGCGGCGATCAGGCCGTGCTTGGCGACCTGGAACATCAACGTGACGAGCCAGATGATGCCGAAGGTGACGTGCAGACCGTGCGTGCCGACCAGCGCGAAGAAGGCCGACAGGAACGCCGAACGCTGCGGACCGGCACCTTCCGCGATCAGGTGATGGAACTCGTAGAGTTCGACGGCGAGGAAGGCGAGGCCGAAGAGGCCGGTCACACCCAGCCAGACCAGCGTGGCCTTTACCTTCTGCTTTTCCATTTCCAGCATGGCGAAGCCATAGGTGATGGAAGAGAAAAGCAGGAAGCCGGTATTGATCGCCACCAGCTTCAGGTCGAACAGGTCCGCACCCGAAGGGCCGGCCGCGTAGTTGCGGCCGACAACGGCATAGGTGGCAAACAGCGTCGCGAAGATGAGGCAGTCGCTCATCAGGTAGAGCCAGAAGCCCAGCGAGGTGCCGTTCTCCGGGTGGTGGTCTTCCTTCAGGTAGAAGACCGGTTCAGCGCCGTCGACGCTCTGTGCAGGTGTATGAGCCATATTCGTCACGCCTGTTCCGCGAGCAGCTTGGTACGTTCCGCTTCGACCGTCGAAACGTCGGAAGCCGGAATGTAATAATCGCGATTGTAGTTGAAGGTATGGGCGATGGAGACCGCGATGATGGCGAGCATCGACAGAGCCGCAAGCCACCAGATGTGCCATACCAGGGCGAAGCCGAGAACCACGCTGATGGCGCTGATGATGACGCCGGCGCCGGTGTTCTTCGGCATGTGGATCGGGATGAAGCCTTCCTTGGGACGGCTGTAACCGCGCTTCTTCATATCCGCCCAGGCGTCGACATCATGGATGACGGGCGTGAAGGCGAAGTTGTAGGCGGGTGGCGGCGAAGACGTCGACCATTCCAGCGTACGGCCGTTATAGGGGTCGCCGGTCACGTCACGCAGCTTGTCGCGCTTCAGGAAGCTGACGATGAGCTGGATGACGAAGGAGGCGATGCCAAGCGCGATCAGGAAGGCGCCGAAGGCGGCGATCACGAACCAGATCTGCAGGGAATTATCCTCGAACTGGCTGATACGGCGGGTAATCCCCATCAGGCCGAGAATATAGAGCGGCATGAAGGCGAAATAGAAACCGATGAACCAGAACCAGAAGGACAGCTTGCCCCAGAACGGATCGAGCCGGTATCCGAAGGCCTTCGGGAACCAGTAGACGATACCCGCAAGCACACCGAACACCACGCCACCGATGATGGTGTTGTGGAAGTGGGCGATCAGGAACAGCGAGTTGTGCAGCACGAAGTCCGCTGGCGGAACGGCGAGGAGAACGCCGGTCATGCCGCCGATGACGAAGGTGATCATGAAGCCGATCGTCCACAGCATCGGGACATCGAACTTGATGCGGCCCTTATACATGGTGAAGAGCCAGTTGAAGATCTTGGCACCCGTCGGGATCGAAATGATCATCGTGGTGATGCCGAAGAAAGCGTTGACGCTTGCACCGGAACCCATCGTGAAGAAGTGGTGCAGCCACACGATATAGGCGAGGATGGTGATGACACCCGTGGCGTAGACCATCGAGGCATAACCGAAGAGACGCTTGCGGGAGAACGTCGCAACGATTTCCGAGAAGACGCCAAATGCCGGCAGGACCAGGATGTAGACTTCGGGATGGCCCCAGATCCAGATGAGGTTGACATACATCATCGGGTTGCCGCCGAGATCGTTGGTGAAAAAGTTGGTGCCAACGTAGCGGTCGAGGGTGAGAAGTGCCAGCGTGCCGGTCAGGATCGGGAAGGAGGCCACGATCAGGATGTTCGAACACAGCGATGTCCAGACGAAGATCGGCAGGCGCATCATGGTCATGCCAGGCGCGCGCATCTTGATGATCGTCACGATCAGGTTGATGCCCGATAGCGTCGTTCCCACACCGGCGATCTGCAGACCCCAGATGTAATAATCCACCCCGACTCCCGGGCTTCCATCGATGCCGGAGAGCGGCGGATAGGCCAGCCAGCCGGTCTGCGCATATTCACCGATGAACAGCGAGATCATGGTGATGACGGCGCCGGCCGTGGTCATCCAGAAGGAGAAGTTGTTGAGGAAGGGGAACGAAACGTCGCGGGCGCCGATCTGCAGCGGCACGACGAAGTTCATCAGACCCGTGATCATCGGCATGGCCATGAAGAAGATCATGATGACGCCGTGGGCCGTGAAGATCTGGTCGTAATGGTGTGGCGGGAGGTAACCTTCCGATCCGCCCGACGCGATCGCCTGCTGGACACGCATCATGATGGCATCGGCGAAACCGCGCAGCAGCATGACCAGCGCCAGGATGATGTACATGATACCGATCTTCTTGTGATCGATGCTCGTGAACCATTCATTCCAGAGATAGCCCCAGAGGCGGAAATAGGTGAGGGCGCCGACGACGGCGATACCGCCCAGAGCCACGGCCGCGAAGGTTGCGACAAGAATGGGCTCGTGAAGCGGGATGGACTCCCATGTCAGCTTCCCGAACAGGAACGACGTTTGATCGGAATTGACGATCATTTTTAGCCTCTTGCGATTCTAAGACATAAGATCGGCGCAGCCATTGGCCGCGCCGCATAATGCCGGGACGTATCCGTCAGCCAGCGACTTGTTTCGTTTCCGGCAGCGCCGCAGGCTCGAAAGTCTGTCCTTCGAGCGCAGCCGGAGTGGATTGAGGACCGCTGGCGACGCCAAAGGGCGCAAGCGGCGTGCAGACGACGGAATTCAGCGCCTTGGCGATATCAATGCCTTCCTTGCCGCCGCCGCCATTGGCGTCGATATGCATCATGTCACGCATGCAGAGCTTGTTGGGCTCGACGCAGCGGTTGAGGATGGCGCTGTAGAGTTCGGGATCGACCGAAGCGAAATATTGTACCGGCTCGCGCTCGGAAGGCTTGGCGAATTCCAGATATTCCTGGCGGCCGAAGCCCTTGCCGCCCTCTTTCGCCTTGGCAACCCACTGGTCGAAGCCCTGCTGGCTGAGGCCATGGAACTTGAAGCGCATGTGAGAGAAGCCGGGGCCGGAGAAGTTGGCCGAGAAGCCGTCATAAACGCCTTCCTTGTTGATGACCGCGTGCAGCTTCGTCTGCATGCCGCCCATCGCGTAGATCTGGCCGGCGAGCGCGGGCACGAAGAAGGAGTTCATCGCTGTCGTGCCGGTGATCTTGAAATTGATCGGAACATCGACCGGAGCGGCGAATTCATTGACGCTGCCAATGCCGAGTTCGGGATAGAAGAACAGCCACTTCCAGTCCATGGCCACCACTTCCACCGTGATCGGTTTGACATCGGCGGTCACCTGACGGTTCTCATCGATACGCTCCAGCGGACGATAGGGGTCGAGACGGTGAGTGGAAATCCAGGTCACCGTGCCGAGCATCAGGATGATGGCGACCGGAGCCGACCAGATCACCATTTCAAGGCGCGTGGAGTGGTGCCACTCGGGATCGTAATCCTCAGCCTTTGCCGATTCCCGATACTTCCATGCGAAGAAAATCGTCAGGACGATGACGGGGACGATGATCAGCAGCATCAAGACCGTGGACGTGATGATAAGATCGCGCTGCTGGATGGCGACGTCGCCCGAAGGGTTCATCACCACGAGGTTACAGCCGCTGAGCAGCAGCAGAGCCGGGATTGCCAGAAGGGCGGATAGGATTTTTTTGATCGTGCGCACGTTCTTTGAACTCGTACAGTTTGGATTATGCCGCGAATAATTGCCGAACATCATTTTTCAAATGAGGTATATTGTCGCGGTGCAGCGAAACCTTCGCGATGCACCATGTCTCGGGCAGAGCTGCGTTTAAGGACGGAGCGCGTGCATTATCGCATGGTCAGCTGACTGGGCAACCCTTTATTGCCAAACTTCAATTGACGTTACGTAGGGTGCGTGTGACAATCCGCCGCATCGTAACGCAACGGAAGAGGAGCCGGCGCGTTACAGGAAATGGTTCGTCCATGACGCAGGAGGGATATTATGAGTTATACGAATGCTGCTCCATCCTTTGGGCAGGCGCCGGAGGCGAACAGAAACGGGGTCGGTCCCGTCAAGGTCGATCCGGATCGCATCACGATTGCGGTCATTCTTGCGAGAATGACGGAATTCTTTGACTTTTTCATCTATGCCATCGCCTCCGCGCTCGTTTTCCCCCACGTCTTCTTTTCTTTCGTCGACCCGCTGACGGCAACGCTTTATTCCTTCGCGGTTTTCTCGCTGGCCTTTATCGCAAGGCCGATCGGCTCGCTGATCTTCCTCCAGATCGACCGCAAATTCGGGCGCGCCGTGAAGCTGATGGCCGCTCTCTTCACGCTCTGTGGTTCCACCATGGCGATCAGCTTTCTTCCGTCCTATGCGGAAGCGGGCATGCTTGCCCCCTGTCTTCTGGCGGTGTTCCGCATCGGCCAGGGCCTTGGGCTTGGCGGCGCATGGGACGGTCTGGTGTCGCTGCTCGCCATGAATGCGCCGCAGAAACAGCGCGGCTGGTACGCCATGATGCCGCAGATCGGTGCGGCCATGGGCTTCGGTCTCGCCAGCGCCTTTTTCATCGTCTTCGTCACACAGCTTTCCAATGCGGAATTCCTCGCCTGGGGCTGGCGTTTCCCGTTCTTCGTGGCGCTGGCGCTGAATGTTCTCGCGCTGTTCGCCCGCCTGCGCATGATCGTGACACCGGAATTCCAGGCCATGCTGGAGCAGCACGAGCTGGAACCGCGCCCCATGTTCAAGATGCTGCGCTCGCAGTTTCCGGTGGTCGTCACGGGAGCATTCGTGCCGCTGGCAAGCTTCGCGCTCTTCCATCTGGTCACGGTCTTCCCGCTGAGCTGGGTTTCGCTCAACACCAGCCAGCGTGTCTCGGACTTCCTGTTCGTGCAATTCGTCAGCGCCATCATCGCCGGCGGAATGATCGTGGTCTCCGGTATTCTGGCCGACAGGATCGGCCGGCGGAAGCTTCTGGCCATCGCGGCGGTGCTGATCGGCCTTTTCAGTCTGGTTGCACCGGTTCTTCTTGGTTCCGGTGATATTGGCCGTTATCTCTTTGTGCTGATCGGCTTTTCTCTGCTTGGCCTGTCCTTCGGTCAGGCAGGCGGCGCGCTTGCTTCCCGCTTCAGCCGTGAGTACCGCTATACCGGCGCGTCGCTCACCTCGGATATTTCCTGGCTGATCGGTGCTGGCTTCGCGCCGCTCGTAGCGCTCGGATTTTCGTCCAAATTCGGCCTTTTCGCAGTCGGCATTTACCTGATGTCGGGTGCGCTCTGCACGCTGATTGCCCTCTGGTTCAGCCGCACGCTGGACATGCCTTCGGAGTGATCCGGGCAATTTAAAAATCCCTGCAGCCATCGCGCCGCGGAATCCTGTCGGATTTCGCGGCGTTTTTGTTTTTTTATTGCGCCGGGTCGATTTTAATCTTGACTTAGTCGATCATGAAATATTATGTAAGCAATACTGACGTAATTCAGTGTATCTCACTGCCGGAAAGCCGGCCTTCAGGGAACGCGATGCGAACGACGACGATCATTATTTGCGAAAAAGCGGCCATCGCCGCCAAGCCGTTTGACGGCCGCAAAACGACCGTTCGCGCCATTAAACGCCGATAAGCAGAAGAATGAGGAGCAGCCAGGTCGCCTGCGGCTCCGCCCGCAGAGTGCCGGCTGACGCGCCGGGTTTCGGGAAAGAGGGCGATGCCGCGCGAAATGCGCAACGAGAGGAGAGTGCCTTGAGTGTGACGGAGCAAAAATTCGGCCTTTACGATGCGGCTTTTGAAAAAAGCAGCTGTGGTGTCGGTTTCATCACCCGCAAGGACGGCGTGCAGACGCATGATGTGCTGAAGCGCGGCCACGAGGCTCTCTGTGCCGTGCCGCATCGCGGCGGCATGTCCGCGGAAGGTGTCGGCGATGGCGCGGGCGTGTCGCTGGATTTGTCGCTTTCCTTCTTTCGGGAATTGACGGGTGAGGAGGGCTTGCAGGCCGGCCGTTTCGGCATCGGCAATTTTTTCCTGCCGCAAAATCCGGCTTTCCACGGCGAGGCGGTCGGTATCATCGCAAACGCCCTTAAAGAGCAGGGCTTTGTAATACTGTTCGTGCGCGATGTACCTGTGAATGACGCGGCCATCCGTCCCGCCGCCATCCCTTACCAGTTGCCGATCCGCCAATGGGTTTTCTCGGCTCCTGCCGAATGCGCAACCCTTGCCGAATTTGATTGGCGCATCCACAAGGCGTTGCTGGCCATCGAGGCGCTTGCCTATACGGTGCCGGAACTTGCCGGCTTTTATCCGCTGTCGCTCAGCGCCCGCACGCAGGTTCTGAAAGGCCGCCTGAACTCCCATGAGGTCATGCCCTATTTCTGCGACCTCACCGATCCGCGCCATGAAGTGCATACGATGTATTTCCACACGCGGTTCTCCACCAATACCGACCCGCACCCTTCCATGGCGCAGCCCTTCCGCCTGATGGCGCATAATGGCGAGCTCAACACCGACAAGAAGAACCGGCTGTCGGAAGCGGCCGTGGCGCTGGCGAAGAATGCCAGCATCATCCGCCCGAAGGGCCAGTCGGATAGCTGCCGTCTGGATCAAACCCTGCAGGCGCGGGTGATGGAAGACGGTCTCGACCTCGTCACCGCCGTGGTCTCGATGATGCCGCCGGCTTGGGAAAACGACGATACCCTGTCACCGGGCGTTAAGGCGATGCTGGAATATTTCTCGCTCTATGAGGAGAAGAATGACGGCCCGGCCGCGCTGATCTTCGGCGACGGCACCATCATCGGCGCGCGGCTCGATCGCCTCGGCCTGCGCCCGCTACGCACCGTCGAGACGGAAGACTATCTCTGCGTCATGTCGGAAGCCGGGCAGATCGCCTTTCCGGCGGAAAGCATCATCCGTCGCGGCCGCATCGAGGCGGGCGGCATGCTTTATTACGACCATGCAGAACGCCGCGCCTTTTCCACCGTCGAGGCGCTGGACCTTCTCGCCTCACGCCGCGATTATTCATCCCTGCTGCGCGAAGCCCGTGTCATGCTGGAAGATCTGCCGGAAGTGCCGGCGGAAAAGCAGGGCTCGCCGCTCCGTTACAATGGTGATCTGGAACGCCACCAGCGTTATGTCGCCTATTCGCATAATCAGGAAAGCTTCAAATTCCTGATGGACCCGATGCTGGCCTCAGGCGCGGAAAAGATTTCGGCGATGGGTTACGGCAATGCCATCAACGCGCTTTCCGATCAGGAAGGCGGGGTTGCGAAGTATTTCTCACAGCGCTTCGCGCAGGTCACCAATCCTCCGCTCGACAGTATTCGTGAGGCCGACGGCATGACGTTGCGTGTCGCCCTCGGTGCGAAGCCGAACAGCGGTGCGAAGAAGGCCCGCCAGATCGTCGTGCGCTCCCCCATCCTCACCCATCTCGATATGCTGCGTATTCGCGAGCAGTCGGAGACGCCCCTTCGCCGTTTCGAAATGCTCTATTCGCCGGTCTTCGATGTTGCGGAGGCCAATGAAACGGCCCTGCGGCAGGCAATCGATGGTCTCTGCGATGAGGTTGTGGCTTTCGCAGCTGAGGAAGGCGGCATCGCCGTCATCACCGACCGGCATGTCTCGGCAGGCCGTGCGGCCTTGCCGATGATCATGGTCGTCTCCGCCATCAATCAGCGGCTGATCGAGGAAGGTCTGCGGCTGCGCATTTCCCTGATCGTGGAAAGTGGCCAGTTTTCTTCCTCGCATCACATAGCAGCCGGCCTCGGCTTCGGCGCTTCTGCCGTCTATCCGCTTGGCGTGCAGTTCCGCGCCGAGGAGAAATTCGGTGCTGATGCCGACAAGGCCTTCAAGCGTTTTGCCAAGGCGGCGGAAAAGTCGCTGATGAAGACCATGGGCAAGGTCGGCCTGTGCACGGCGGAAAGCTATATCGGCGGCGAGTTCTTCGAACCGAACTTCCTTGATACCGGCGATGCGGTACTGAAGCGCTATTTCCCCAATGTGAAGACCCCGGTTGGCGGCGTCAACTTCGCCGTCATCGCGCAGGCCGTGGCGGACTGGCACCGCAAGGCGCTGTCCGTGAAGGGCGAAAACGACATTCCGCTGCTCGGTCTCTTCAAGGAGCGTGCGGAAGGCGCCGGCCATTCCTATGGCACGACGGCGGTACGCGGTTTCGTGGATATGACGGAAGAAAAGATCGGTTTCGACAAGGGAACCGAAAACGAGGAGGCTTTGCGCCTGCTGCCGCTCAACCGGCTGGAAGATGCCTTCGGTCTCAACGATGCGGCCTATTATCACAACAGCTTCGACCGGCTGACCCCGGAGGCCATCGACAAATTCGAGGTAACGCCCGGTTACCGCGCCTTCGCCCGCATGATGGCCGAGGAAAGGGCGCGCCGCCCCGCCGCTCTGCGCGATGTTCTGGAATTGCCCGCCGATGTGACCTTCGCCGGTTCCGCGGAAGAATTTCGCCGGGAAATGGGCCGTTTTTCCCGTCAGGGCAATAACAGTTTCATGGTGCGCGGATTGCGCTGCGAGGAAGCGGGCGAAGGCGCATTCCGGCTGCAGCTGACCGGCCCGCACGGTCATGAGCTTGCCCGGCTTGCCGCACTCGGCCAGTCGCTGCTTGACCGTTTCGGTGCGGATATTCCAGGCCATTGGCTGGAAGGTGGCGCGCTCATGGTTCAGGCGCAGGGTGAAGCATCCGCCTATCTCTCGCTTATCCGCACCGCACCGGAAAGCATTCCGCTCGATGCCGTTCAGAAGGCGAGCGAGATCACCAAGACCCTCGCATCGGGTGCCATGAGCCACGGCGCGCTGGTTGCTGCGGCCCATGAAGCGGTTGCCCATGGCACCAACATGGTTGGCGGTATGTCGAATTCGGGTGAAGGCGGCGAGCATATTTCCCGTTATGGCACCATCCGTGCTTCGCGCATCAAGCAGTTCGCCTCTGGCCGTTTCGGCGTCTGGGCCGGTTATCTTGCCGATCCGATGCTGGAAGAGATCGAGATCAAGATCGGTCAGGGCGCAAAGCCGGGCGAGGGCGGGCAGTTGCCGTCTCCCAAGGTGACGGTGGAAATCGCCGCCGCACGCGGTGGCACGCCGGGCGTCGAGCTTGTCTCGCCGCCACCGCATCACGACACCTATTCGATCGAGGATCTGGCCCAGCTCATCCATGACGCCAAGGCGGCGCGCGTGCGCGTCATCGTCAAGCTGGTCTCGTCGGAAGGTATCGGCACGATTGCGGTCGGCGTCGCCAAGGCGGGGGCGGATGTCATCAATGTCGCCGGCAATACCGGCGGCACGGGGGCGGCGGCCGTCACCAGCCTCAAATATACCGGCCGCGCGGCGGAAATCGGCATTGCCGAGGTCCATCAGGCGCTTTGCGCCACCGGCCTGCGCGCCAAGGTGCTGCTGCGTTGCTCCGGCGCGCACCAGACTGCGAGCGACGTGGTGAAGTCAGCACTCCTCGGCGGTGACAGTTTCGAATTCGGCACGACGGCGCTGATGATGCTGAAATGCGTCATGGCCAAGAACTGCAACATCAAGTGCCCGGCCGGTCTCACCACCAATCAGGAGGCCTTCAACGGCGATCCGCGCGCGCTGGCGCAATATCTCATGAACATCGCCCATGAAACGCGCGAGATTCTGGCCGCACTCGGGCTGCGCTCGCTGCGGGAAGCACGCGGCCGTTCCGATCTTCTTCACCTCCTCGATCATCCGGCGAGCGTCGGCCAGCTTGACCTCCGGGCAATGCTTGCCGTGGTCGAAGAGGTGAAGATCGACAGCCCCGTCTATATGGAAAAGGATTTTGGGCTGGACGATGCCTTCATCGAACTCGTGCGCTCGGCTCTGGTTGACAGCAAGCGGGAAAGAATCGAGCTGGGCGGCAATCGCTTCCTGAATAATTGCAACAAGAGCGTCGGCGGCCAGCTCGCCGTCGATATTGAACGCATGCTGAACCACGAGCTTTCCGACGAAGACGCGGATGCGCTTCCGGCCGTGAAGCGGGACAGCCGTGGCCGCCGGTTCCTTGAGGCGGGTTCGGTGCGCATCGATACCTCCGGTTCCGCCGGGCAGTCTTTCGGTGCCTTCTGCAATGACGGCATGGTCATGGTCCACACCGGTACCTGCAATGACGGCGTCGGCAAAAGCGCCTGTGGCGGCACCATCGTCGTGCGCTCCCCCGGCGGCGGCTCGGAAGAGGCGGGCGGCAATGTGCTGGTCGGCAATTTCGCGCTGTTCGGCGCCACCGGCGGCCGCACCTTCGTGGAAGGGCAGGCGGGCGACCGTTTCGCGGTGCGTAATTCCGGCGCCACCGCCGTCGTCGAAGGCGTGGGTGATTTCGCCTGCGAATACATGACCAACGGCGCGGTCCTGAACCTCGGCAGCTTCGGCAAGGGTTTTGGCAATGGCATGAGCGGCGGCTTCGTTTATCAGTATGATCCCTATGGCGATCTGCCGAAGAAAGTCAGCCACGATTCCATCCTGCTGGGTTCAGTCACCGGTGAGGGTGAACAGGCCGCCATTCATAATCAGGCCATCCACCAGCTTCTGACTTGGCATGTCGCAGAAACCGGCTCGGCCAAGGCGGCATGGCTTCTGGAAAACTGGGAAAGTGAACAGCACAACTTCGTTTACGGCATGCCACGCGCCCTGCTGCTTTATCAGGATAGTGATGAGATTCTGAAGGCGAAGCCCCGCAAGGAATTGCTGGAGGAACTGGCATCCGCGCTTGCCGCCCATCAACTGCGCAAGTTCAAGCTCGCTTATCGTGACCGCAAGGCTGTCTTGAATGGAAGGGTGCCGGGTTATGGCGAGACGGATACCGAGGAAATGTACGCGCTGCTCAACAATTACACGGTGTTGAGCATGGCGCAGGCCATCGCCCTGCAGTGGCTGCCGATGGCGTCGGGTCCTTCCGACCCGGTCATTGAAAAAGCCGTGCGCAATCTCATCCTCACGGAAGACTATGCGCTGATGCAGCGGTTGCTGAAATATGCCCGCGAGGCGCTTTCAGATCATAGCGATGAACAGCTTGCGATGATGATCGCCGCCAAGCGTCTCGACGATTACAAGCAGGCGCTGGCGCGCAGGAACATCTGGTCGGTCGACAGTCCCGGCACCTATGGCTGGATCATTCAGCAGAACCGGAAAAACATTGAGAAGATCGGCCGTCTGCCGGGCTTTGAGGAGCTTTTCGCAGCCCGCGCCATTCCCGACCTCGCCACCGCATCCAGCCACAGGGCAGCATGATGAAGATACCTTATATTCCCGAAGACGCGCCCTTCAACGGTGATCAGCGCGCATGGCTTTCCGGTTTTCTGGCGGGGCTCCATTCCCGCGCCGCCATCGGCCTGGAGACATCGGTTGCCGCTGCTGCTCCCAGCGCGGCGGCCAGCGTGCTGAATATTCTTTTCGGCACCCAGACCGGCAATGCCGAGGCGCTGGCGATGGATATTGCCGCCGCCGCCCGCGCGCAGGGCATGCAGCCGGTGGTGACGGCACTCGATGATGTCTCGATGGACAGTCTCGGCGCCATGAAGCGGGTCATCGTCGTCACCTCGACCTATGGCGAAGGTGAAATGCCTGATAATGCCCAGCTTTTCTGGGAAGCGCTCGCTGCGGACAGCGCGCCGCGTCTGGACGAGATGAATTTTGCCGTGCTCGCGCTCGGCGATACCGGCTATGACGGCTTCTGCCAGGCGGGCAAGCTTATCGATACGCGGTTCGAACAACTCGGCGGCAAGCGTATGAAGACGCGTATCGATTGCGATATCGACTTCGAGGACGCGGCCGCCGCATGGATCGGCGAGACCCTGCCGCTCGCGCTTGCTGTCGATGGCGGCAATGCGGCATCTGTCACCATGCCCGACATCGCCGAGCCGCCCGTGCGGGCAAAACAGGGCTGGGGCCGCAAAAATCCCTATTCGGCTGAGTTAAGCGTCAATCGCCGCCTGTCCGGTCCCGGCTCGTCCAAGGAAATTCGCCACTACGAATTCGATCTCGGCGAAAGCGGCCTGGACTATGAGGCGGGTGATGCTCTTGGCGTCGTGCCACGGAACGATCCGAAACTGGTCGACGCGCTGCTCGAACACTTCGGAGCGGCTGCGGACAGCCAAATCGCCGGGCTGGACTGGCCGATCGGCGATGCGCTTCTCAACACGTTCGAGATATCGACGCCTTCGCGCGAACTCGTCGCCGAAATCGGCAAACGGGCGGGGAATGACGAACTCAACCACATTCTCGCAAACGGAGACAGGGAGCAACTGGCCGCCTTTCTCTGGAGCAAGGATATTCTCGACCTCATCAATCTCGGCGTAAAGCCGCTATTCGATGTTACTGAATTTGTGACATTCCTGAAGCCGCTGCAACATCGCGCCTATTCCATTTCTTCCAGCCCGCTGGTCGCAAAAAACAGCGTGCATCTGACCATCGCCAGCGTGCGTTATCGCGCCGAGGGCCGTGAGCGTGGGGGCGTGTGCTCCACCTATCTCGCCGACCGCGTGGAGGCCGGGCAGAGTGCCGGGATTTTCGTCTCGCCGAACAAGGCGTTTCGTGTGCCGCAGAACAATGACGCGCCTATGATCATGGTGGGACCGGGCACGGGCATCGCCCCCTTCCGGGCCTTTTTGCAGGAACGTCAGGCGCGCAGCGCCAAGGGCAGGAACTGGCTGTTTTTCGGCGATCAGCACCGGCAGTCGGATTTCATCTATGAAAACGAGCTTGGCGACATGAGCCGCGATGGGGTGCTCACCCGCCTCGACCTCGCTTTCTCGCGGGATCAGGCGGAGAAGATCTATGTCCAGACCCGCATGCGGCAGAACGGCAAGGCGCTCTATCAATGGCTTGAAGAGGGCGGTTATTTCTACGTCTGCGGCGACGCGACCCGCATGGCGAAGGATGTCGATGATGCCCTGCACAGCATCGTCAGCGATGAGGCCGGCATCTCCGCTGAGGCGGCGAGCGAGTATGTGAACCGGCTGAAACGCGAAAAACGTTATCTGCGCGACGTCTACTAACTATTGCCATGACGAGACCGTCCTGACGCACCGATTGGTTCAGCAATTGGTGCAGACGGTCTCGGCGTCGCGCTGCTTGAAGAAATACTCGCGGCCGATCATAATCGACTTCACCCCGGACGAAGAAATATCGGTCATGAACATCAGCAATTCATGCGGGATGGACAGCTCGACGTGGATGAGAAAGCTGTTTTCCACGAGCAGGCGTGTCGGAACGGCGACCGGCGATCCCACCGCATAGGGTCTTAGATTCTTCTCATCCCAGGACCAGGTGATTTTCGCTTTTTTTTGCGCATCGATCTTGATGCCGCTGATCTTCAGCTGCAGACCCTTGGTGCTGTAGGGCGCAAACACGGCGGCAGCGACGTCCTGCATGCCCGTGAGATAGGTTTTATCGACGGAACCTGTTTTCGATATCAGATCGTTGATGGAGGCTGCGGCAGTGCTTGCCCGCTTGTAGGTGTTGTATCCGATCGTCAATTCGAAAGAGGTCACATAAAGCGCAAGCAATATCGGAAAGAGGATCGCGAACTCCACCGCACCCACGCCACGGCGATCTTTGGCAAAGCGTGAAACGAGCGCCATCAGGCGTCGTTTGCCGTTTGCCGCAACGGACACCAGCCCTGCCATCATGAGCCCCCGCCTGTGATGTATTTCTCGTTCATGAACGCATTTGTCGCGACGATGAGGAAATGTGAGGGCATCGATCCGTCGGCCGGACGTATTTTGGTCAGGTATGGCCGGATGATATCGGCAATCACACGCCAGCGATAATAGACACGCAACATGTTGATGGTTTCCGGCCCGCCCGGCTTGAAGCCGAATTGGGCGGTGTCGAGATCGTAATATTCGCCATAGGCCTTCAGCGGTATCGTGGTCGGAATATCCTTGAAGGCGGTAAACGAGCGAAGATCGATATAGAGCTTCTGTTCTTTCTGGATTTCATCCGCTGAGCAGGTGATCATCACCGAGACTTCATTGCAGAAGCTCTTGCGGAAATCCTCTTTCGAAATCGAGCTGCTGATCTGCCCGGTGCGCAGACGCCGCGCCATGTTCTCGGTGGCATTGGCGACGACCTGTTCCGCCATCAGGGCGATGAAGGTCTCGATGATCGCAAAGACGACGAGGAAATAGGGGATCGCGAGTATCGCGAATTCGATAGCTGCTGTCCCGTCGCGCGAGACTCCGAATTTTTCCAGCAATGGCTTCAGTCTGGCCAGTCGCATGAGGTGGTGTCTATCTCTAAGAATATGCGGCAAGCGCAACCGTTGAATTTGTTGCGGACCATAACCACCCCGATGTTTAGATTCTATTACTTCGATAAATTATACTTTAGTGATTTCCGAATTTGGTACGTGCCAAAATAAAAAAGCCCGGCTCAGGGCCGGGCTTTCTCGAAAGCGGATGAGGCGTAGGCTTAATCAGCATCGGCCCTGGCGAGGACCTCCAGCGTGGGCGTGGAAGTGATGTTATAACCACAGTCCACATAATGGCATTCGCCGGTTACGCCGCGCGACAGATTGGACAGCAGGTAAAGCGCCGATCCGCCGATATCGTCGATATCCGCGGTCCGCCGAAGCGGTGCGTTTTTCTGGTTCCATGCGTAGATCGCCCGCGCATCCGAGATGCCGGCGCCTGCCAGCGTACGGACCGGACCGGCCGAGATAGCGTTGACGCGAATATCGCGCGGGCCGTAATCGGCCGCGAGATAGCGGACGGACGCCTCGAGGGCCGCCTTGGCGACGCCCATGACGTTGTAGTTCGGAATGACGCGCTGCGAACCATTATAGGTCAGCGTCAGCATGGAGCCGCCATTGGTCATCAACTCGGCGGCGCGCTTGGCGATTTCCGTGAAGGAGAAACAGGAAATGACCATGGTGCGGCTGAAATTCTCGCGCGTCGTGTCGGCGTAGAGACCTTTCAGCTCGTTCTTGTCGGAAAAGCCGATGGCGTGCACGACGAAATCCAGCGAGCCCCATTTTTCGCGGATCGTCGCGAACAGGGCGTCTACCGAGGCGATATCCTCGACATCGCATGGTACGATGAAATCGGATCCGAGCTCGGCGGCAAGCGGTTTCACACGCTTGCCGAGCGCTTCACCCTGATAGGTGAAGGCCAGTTCCGCGCCCTGTGCCGCAAGCGCCTTGGAGATACCCCAGGCGATGGAATGATTGTTTGCGACGCCCATGATGAGGCCGCGTTTACCCTGCATGATGCCGTTCATGGGCAATTATCCGTTATGACGCTGGAAGACGAGCGTGGCGTTGGTGCCGCCGAAGCCGAAGGAGTTGGAAAGGATGGTGTCGATCTTGGCGTTGTCGATGCGGCTGCGAACGATCGGAACGCCCGCAAATTCGGGATCGAGCTCGGAAATATGCGCGCTTTCGCCGATGAAGCGTTCCTGCATCATCAACAGGCCGTAGATCGATTCCTGCACGCCGGCCGCACCCAGCGAATGGCCGGTGAGCGACTTGGTGGACTGGATATGCGGGATCTTGTCGCCGAAGACTTCCCGGATCGCGCCGATTTCCTTGCTGTCGCCAACCGGCGTCGAGGTACCGTGGGTATTGATGTAGTCAATGTCACCCTTAACCGTGGAAAGCGCCTGCCGCATGCAGCGGATTGCGCCTTCGCCTGAAGGCGCCACCATGTCGTAACCGTCCGAGGTCGCGCCGTAACCGACGATCTCGGCGTAAATCTTCGCACCGCGCGCCTTTGCATGTTCCAGCTCTTCGAGAACCAGCACGCCCGCACCGCCGGCAATCACGAAACCGTCGCGGTTGACGTCATAGGCGCGCGAGGCGACGCTCGGTGTCTCGTTATATTTGGACGACATGGCGCCCATGGCGTCGAAGAGGTTGGACATGGACCAGTCGAGATCCTCATGGCCGCCCGCAAACATTACGTCCTGCTTGCCCCACTGAATCATTTCGGCAGCGTTGCCGATGCAATGCGCCGAGGTGGAGCAGGCCGACGAGATGGAGTAGTTGACGCCATGGATCTTGAACCAGGTAGCAAGCGTCGCAGAGGCGGTGGAGGACATGGCCTTCGGCACGGCAAAGGGGCCGATGCGCTTCGGGCTGTTGTTCTTCAGCGTGATATCGGCTGCCTCGACGATGGTGCGGGTGGAAGGACCGCCCGAACCCATGATGATGCCGGTGCGCTCATTGCCGCTGATGTCGCTCTCTTCGAGACCGGAATCGGCGATGGCCTGCTTCATGGCGACATGGTTCCACGCGCCGCCCTGCGACAGGAAGCGCATGGCGCGGCGGTCGACCAGATCGGTCGGGTCGAGAGATGGCTTGCCCCAGACCTGGCATTTGAAACCGTGTTCGGCAAAATCCGGTGAAAATGAAATGCCGGATTTGGCATTGCGCAGCGATGCGGTGACTTCAGCGGCATCACCGCCGATGGAAGAAACAATACCGAGGCCGGTGACAACAACTCGTCTCATGAAAGGGACCTTTTCTTAAGATTTCGGCTGGACGACCGAAGCCGCCCGGCGTTTGTCAGGACTATTCCGTCTGCCTCAGGCAGCCTTTTCCTTCGACAGGCCTACGCGCAGGTCCGTCGCCTGATAAATGGTTTCACCGTCCGCCTTGAGCCAGCCGTCGGCGGTTCCGAGCACCAGACGGCCGCGCATCACGCGCTTGAAATCAATACCATATTGAAGAAGCTTGGTGTGAGGGCGAACCATGCCCTTGAACTTCACTTCGCCGGTGGAAAGCGCCATGCCGCGACCTTCTTCGCCCAGCCAGCCGAGGAAGAAACCGGTCAGCTGCCACATGCCGTCAAGGCCGAGGCACCCCGGCATGATCGGGTTGCCCTGGAAGTGGCAGGGGAAATACCAGTCGTCGGGGCTGACATCGTATTCGGCGCGGATGAAACCCTTGTCGAAGGCGCCGCCGGTTTCGGAAATTTCGGTAATGCGATGGACCATGAGCATAGGGGGCAATGGGAGCTGTGCATTTCCCGGGCCGAACAATTCGCCGCGACCGCAGGACAGGATCTCCTCGTAATTGTAACTTGATTGCCTCGTTGCCATACCGCTTTCACTTCCCCAGTTACTGGTGTTGATCGACTTCACTAGAGCAAGTTAGGTTCAAAATGAAGCGCTGCAAGGGCAGAGGCCGCTCCGCCCCCATTCTTTGTCTTCGAACCTTCTTCCCAGAAGTCATTACCTCAATATGCCGTCCGCATACAGGAACCGTACGGCTGGAACCAGAGGAAATTTGCAGGAATGGCCGGTTTGCCGCCATTTGCCGCGCCTAAGCCACGCCGAAACTATTGAAAGCACTCGCCGCAAAAGATATATGCTAATGCAATTGGTAAGTTTCATACCTCTGTTTGGAATGGGATTGCATGGCATTTGACGCCACATTGGATATCGGAACGAGGTTGCGGCGCTCGGGGCTGCGCCCCACGCGACAGCGTGTGGCTTTGGGCGATCTGCTTTTCGCAAAGGGCGATCGTCATCTGACGGTCGAGGAACTGCACGATGAGGCGGTCACCGCCGGCGTGCCCGTTTCTCTCGCCACGGTCTATAATACGCTGCACCAGTTCACCGAAGCCGGCCTCATCCGTGTTCTCGCCGTGGAAGGCGCCCGCACCTATTTCGACACCAACGTCTCGGATCACCACCACTTCTTCGTGGAGGGCGAGAACGAGGTTCTGGATATTCCCGTCAATAACCTCCAGATCGACAATTTGCCGGAAGCGCCCGAAGGCATGGAAATCGCCCATGTGGACGTGGTCATCCGCCTTCGCCGCAAGCGCGGATAAGGCTTCAGTCCGATAGCGGATGTGAAAATGGCGCCCAGGGGCGCCATTTCTGTTTTCGGCGGTCATTTCCATATGTCACTTCATGACATCTTCGGGCCGTCTGCCGGGCTTTGCCTTGTAGGGCGGAAAAGTCCAGCCGAAGATCAGCGCACCGGACCGGACGGCGAAGGCCGTCAGGACGCCTGCGGCTGATGCGGCATAAAGCGGTGCGCCGAGGAAATAGACGACAATGAATGTGGAGGAGCCCAAAAGCGCACAGGTGATGTAGATTTCCGGGCGCAGGAGCACGGAAGGTTCGCCGGCGAGAATATCGCGCAACACACCACCGAACGTCGCCGTCAGAACGCCGGTGACGATGGCGACGGTTGCGGAGCCGCTGGCGGCAAGCCCCTTGGCTGCTCCCATGACGCAATAAGCGGAAAGGCCCAGCGCATCGAGCCAGATCAGTACGCGGTAACGGGATTCGAACAGATGCGCGGTGAAGAACAGCAGCACCGCGACCGAGACGCAGACGAGGATATAGGTCGGGTTCACCACCCAGAATACCGGCGTCCTGCCAAGCACCAGATCGCGCACCGTGCCGCCGCCGATGCCGGTTGCGGCGGCGAAAAACAGGAAGCCGATCAGGTCGAGCTGCTTGCGCGAGGCGGCGAGCGCGCCGGTTGCGGCAAAGATGGCGACGCCGGCATAGTCGAGAAAACCCAGAAGCGTCATGAAAAGGTTCCCCCCGGAAACACGGGCTGCGAACACGTCAGTGTCGCGCAAGCACTAAACTCTAGGCTGGCCGCCCGGATGATCGCAACATCCATAACCGAAACGGATGCAAAGGAAAATGCCGTGCGAATCGCTCTCGTTGCCGCTCTTCAGGCGCTGGTTCTCTTGATGTTTCCGGTGGCGCTCTCGGCGCAGCAGCAGCTGGTGAACGACCCCGAGATCTACGAGAAGGACCATTTCCGCAATGAGTGCAAGGCGGCGGCCTTCGGCGACGATTTCGTCACCCGGCTGGATATCAACAATGACGGGCTGATGGACGCCGTCGTCAATCACGGTGTTCTTGATTGTGATGGCGAAAAGGGCCGCAGCTGCGACGACGAGGGATGCCCCTATAATTTCTATGTCCAGGTGAAAGAGGGCGGTTATCTGATGATCGCGACGGCCCGGATTTACGATTATGATTTCATCAAGCGCTTCGGCAACATGGTTTTCGTGCTGAAGATGCATCCGCGTTATTGCGAGCGCACCGACAAGGAACCCTGCCTGATGACGGTGCGGGTGCGCGGCACGAAATTCGTCACCATCTCGCGAAAGTGACGGCCACGATTTTCAGGGCGTAATCCGCCGGATTTTGACCCTTTGATTGTAGCGCTGGCGAAGCGAGCGCGGGATGATGAAGGTGGCGATGGCGACGGCGAAAACCGTGGCCGCAACCACCCAGAGGGCATTCGATTGCAGGGTGGCGGCAAGAACGGCGCCGCAGATCGCGCCGCATATCATTCCAAGCCATGGCACGATCTGAATGCCCCAGTCGAGGCTCCGTTCGCCGAGAAGAAAACGACCGATGCCGCGGCCGAAGCGGGAAAGCGCGCCGGTCACATAGGTAAGCCCGATTGGCAGTCCCTCAATGTGCTCAACGGCGGCGTTGACCATGCCCATGGCGAAAACGACGAGATAAAATTGCGCAAGAGCGGAAGTCTCGCCGCCGAGCAGCGCGGCAATTGTTACCAGCAATCCCACCGCCATCAGAACGGCGAAGATGCGCCGGTCGAACTTATGCGCCACCACGATGCCGCCGGCATTGCCCGCCACGAAGGCAACGATCGCGAAAAGCAGTTTCGCGGCATGGGAATAGAGGCCAGCCTCTATCGAGACTGCGGCGCGCGTGGTGTTGCCGGTCATAAAGGACACGAAGTCACCTGAAATATGCAGGCCCACCGCATCCGTCATGCCCGCGATGAAGGAAATGGCGGCAACCAGCGCAATTCCGGTTCCGGTTCGCCTTGCTCTGATGATACTGCGACGTCTTTGTCTGGTCATGGAAAAGCTCGATATGGAAAAACGGCGGCCTGCGCGCGGGGCCGTGTTATCCTATGTCTAGAATGCCGGATGGTGTATTTGCAATCTTTCTGGAGGCCTTCGGAGGCTTCTATTTTGTCTAGACAAATATAAAATCCCTGCCTACCATGCCTCAAATAAAGCGATAAACAGCATCGCACAAAAATAAATCAAAAGGGGTTCAGATCATGAAGAAAACATGGGTACTCGCCACAGTCGCGGCGCTCTTTTCATCCGCTTCCGCCTATGCCGAGACGTCGGTGACGATTGGCATGTCCGGTTGGACCGGTTTTGCGCCGCTGACGCTCGCCAAACAGGCCGGCATTTTCGAAAAGAACGGTCTGAAAGTCGATATTAAGAAAATCCCGCAGGCGAGCCGCCATCTGGCCCTTGCTTCCGGTGACATCCAGTGCGCCGCCACCACGGTGGAAACATGGATCGCGTGGAATGCCAATGGCGTGAAATCCACCCAGATTTTCCAGATGGATAAGTCGCATGGCGCCGATGGCATTGCGGTGCGCAGCGGTGTTGCCAAGGTCGCGGACCTGAAAGGCAAGACGGTTGCCGCTTCCGCGCCGGGCACCTCCCCTTATTTCTTCCTTGCCTGGATCCTCAAGGAAAACGGCCTCACCCTGAAGGACGTCAAGGTCGTCAACCTCGAGCCGGGACCGGCCGCGCAGGCATTCGTTGCCGGTCAAAATGATGCGGCCATGACCTATGAGCCCTATCTGTCCACTGTCCGCGCCGCCCCCGACAAGGGCAAAATCCTCGCCACGACGCTGGATTATCCCGCCGTCATGGATACGTTCGGTTGCACCCCGGATTTCCTGGAGGCCAATCCGCAGGCGGCGAAAGCACTGGCGGACAGCTATTTCCAGGCGCTCGAGCTCATCAAGGCCGATCCCGAAAAGTCCTATGCGACGATGGGCGCGGATGTGAAGCAGACCGGCGAGGCCTTTGCCGCTTCGGCAAAGTTCCTCGAATGGCAGGACAAGGCCGCCAACCAGAAGTTTTTCGAGGGTGAATTCAAGACATTCTCGGAAAAATCGGCGGACCTGCTGCTGGAAATCGGCGTGATAAAGTCGAAACCCGATCTTTCGACCCTCGCGGATACGTCCTTCATCAAGTAACAGAAAAGGCGGCCGCATTCCCTGCAGGGAATATTGCAGCCAAAGACAGGTGAGTGCGTCGATTGTGCGTCGCGAAACGCGCACGGCGTTCCGATGGCGCGGCGAAGGTGCCGCGCCGGTTTTCCGGACAGGGGACAGATGCAACCTCTTCAACCGATAAGGAACAGCACGAGAATTGCTCTCGGCATCCTGTTCTTCGTGCTGTTTTTTTCCGCCTGGGGCTTTGCCACGCTGGGCGGCTTCGTTTCGCCGACCTTTCTGGCCGACCCCATCACCATGCTGAAGGACGGCATCTATCTGCTGACCGATCAGGGTTTTGCCAGCGATATCGGCATGACGATCTGGCGCGTGGTCGGCGGTTTCGTGCTGGCATCGCTCATTGCCGTGCCGGTCGGCATCGCCATGGGGGCCTATAAGCCCATCGAGGCGCTGCTTGAGCCTTTCGTCTCCTTCGCGCGCTATCTGCCTGCTTCCGCCTTCGTGCCGCTCCTCATTCTCTGGGCCGGCATCGGCGAGATGCAGAAGCTGCTGGTGATCTTCATCGGCGCTGTGTTCCAGATCATCCTGATGGTGGCCGTGGCTGTCGCCGGCACAAGACGGGATCTGGTGGAGGCCGCCTATACGCTTGGTGCGAAGGACCGGGGCGTTGTTCGCCGTGTTCTCATTCCCGCCAATGCGCCCGATATTGCGGAAATCCTCCGTCTCGTTCTCGGCTGGGCCTGGACCTATGTCATCGTTGCGGAACTGATCGGCGCCTCCTCGGGCATCGGCTATATGATTATCAACAGCCAGGCGCTGATGGCGACCGGGCAGATCATCTTCGGCATCATCGTCATCGGCATTATCGGTCTTATTTCGGACTTCGCGTTCAAATCGCTGAACCGGAAGCTTTTCGCCTGGAGGCTTGCCTGATGAGCGAACTCGTCATCAAGGGCGTCAGCCGCACTTTTCCGGGTGTGCAGGGCGGGCAGCCGACGCTGGCCCTCCAGCCCACCGATCTGGAAATCCTCCGCAATGATTTCGTCACCATCCTCGGCCCGTCGGGATGCGGAAAATCGACCTTGCTGCGCATCATCGCCGGTCTCGACCACCCAACGACGGGCGAAGTGCTGCTGTCCGGCAAAGCAGTGACGGGGCCGGGGGCGGATCGCGGCATGGTGTTCCAGTCCTATACGCTGTTTCCCTGGCTGACGATCCGCGAAAACGTCGCCTTCGGCCTGCGCGAACGCGGCGTTGCCGAGAAGGAAAAATGGGAGATTGTCGATAGCTATATCGACAAGGTCGGCCTGCGCGGCTTCGAAAGCCATTGGCCGAAACAATTGTCCGGCGGCATGCAGCAGAGAACGGCCATCGCCCGTGCCCTGGCGAACGGCCCGAAAATCCTGCTGCTCGACGAGCCTTTCGGCGCCCTCGACAATCAGACACGCGGGCTTATGCAGGAGTTGCTGCTCGGCATCTGGGAGCGTGAGCAGAAGACGGTCATTTTTGTCACCCATGACATCGAGGAGGCGGTCTTCATGGCGTCGCGTGTGGTGACCATGTCCGCAAGGCCGGGCCGCATCAAGTCGATCACGCCGGTCGACCTGCCGCATCCGCGTCACTACACCGTCAAGGCCAGCCCGGAATTTTCTGAGCTGCGCGCCAAGCTTACGGAGGAAATCCGCAGCGAGGCGATTGCCGCCGCTGCCCATGGATAGTTGATCCGGCAAAGGGGAGGATAAAAGCATCGGGATGAGGAGCACAGGCGCCGATCTTCAGGAAAAATCGCTGCACGAGCGCATTCGCAATGATGTCGAGCGCCAAATCATGTCGGGCGAATGGCCGCCGGGTTATCGTATTCCCTTCGAACACGAGATGACCCGGCAATATGCCTGTTCACGCATGACGGTGAACAAGGCTCTCAGCGAACTGGTGCAGCGCGGACTCATCGAAAGACGCCGCCGTCTCGGCACCTTCGTTCGCCAGCCCCATGCGCAATCCGCCGTTCTGGAAATCCACGATATCGAGCGGGAGGTGCAGGCGCTGGGTCTGGTCTACGGTTACCGTATCGACAAACGACGGCTGCGCCCTGCGGGGGAAGAAGACGGCGCGGCCATGGCGCTTGCCGCCGACGCCCCGGTCCTGGAACTCACCTGCACGCATTTCGCCGGCGGCGTTCCCTTTTGCCTTGAAGAGCGCATCGTCAATGTCACCGCCGTTCCGGAGGCGGAAGCCGCGGATTTTTCACAGATCGGGCCGGGGACATGGCTGCTGAAAATGGTGCCCTGGAGTGCGGCCGAGCATCGTATCAGCGCCGTTTCCGCCGACCGTAAAAATGCAGCCGCGCTCGGCATTGCTTCTGGCGCTGCCTGTCTGGTCATCGATCGGCGGACCTGGCATGGGGCGGATTATATCACCCGCGTCCGTGTCACCTATCCCGGTGACCGTCATGCTCTCATTGCGCAGTTTTCGCCCTCGCAAAACGGCTGAAGGCCGTCGATCGGTCAATTTTTTGTAAAGAAGAGTTTACGGGTGGTCTTTTGACAATATAATAGTTGTCAAAAGAACTCAGGTTTATTATCGGAACGTCAAGCTTTCACGACGGTATCCGTTCATGACCCCGGTTTTCAGGAGCCGGTCAATCTGCGGATGAGTTCATCGACGGAAATCCGGGATAAAAATTATGTCAGCTGAGACCTCAACTTCTTCCGCATCCTTCAACAAGGCAAACACGACAAGGCATCTCTCCCTTGCCATGACTGTCACCTTGCTGGCCGGCCTGAGTGCTGGCTTGAGTGCCGGCGCGGTTTTCGCTCAGACGGCACCGGAGACCCAGATACAGCCGGCCCCGCAAACGGAAGCGGTTCAGCCAGCACAGCCGGCGGCTCCTGCAACGCCGGGCGCTCCGGCCGCCGCGCCCGTCCAGCCTTCCGCAACTGCACCGGAACAGCCGGCCGCCACCGCCCCCTCGCAGCCTCAGTCAACTCAGCCGGCATCGGCCCAGCCTGCGCCTGCTCAGCCCGCGACGAACACTGCACCGGGCGCCGAAGGCCTGGCGCCGCAGCCGACGCAGACCGAGCAACCCGCACAGACAGGCCAGACGACCGCCCCGAATGAAGCCGCGACGCCGATAGAGCCTGCCAGCACCGAGCCCGCGAGCGCCGAACATCGTGCGGATATCCCGCACAACCTTTCTCCCTGGGGCATGTTCATGGCGGCCGACTGGGTCGTGAAGGGTGTCATGATCGGTCTTGCCTTCGCATCGCTGGTCACGTGGACGGTCTGGGTCGCGAAGTCTATCGAGCTTGCAGGTGCGCGGGTGCGCGCCGGCTCGACGCTCAAGGTCATTCGCAGGGCGAAAACCCTGACCGAGGCCACCGAGGCCGTCGAAAAGAAGGGCGGACCGGCAGCACTGATGCTGCGCATGGCAACCCACGAAATGCAGCTTTCCGATGCGGTGGTCGAACATACGGATGGCGGCGGTATCAAGGAGCGTGTCTCTTCGGCACTGTCGCGTATCGAAACCCATGCGGGCCGCCGCATGTCGCGCGGGACTGGTGTTCTGGCGACGATCGGTTCCACTGCTCCCTTCGTCGGTCTGTTCGGCACCGTCTGGGGCATCATGAACTCCTTCATCAGCATTTCGGAATCGCAGACGACCAATCTTGCCGTCGTCGCGCCGGGCATTGCCGAGGCACTGCTCGCCACCGCCATCGGCCTTGTCGCCGCCATTCCGGCCGTGGTGATCTACAACGTCTTCGCCCGCTCCATCACCGGGTACCGCCATCTGCTGGCGGATGCCGCAGCCGGCGTCGAACGCCTCGTTAGCCGCGATCTCGATTTCCGCCGTATCCCCCCGGGCAGCACCAGCAAGCCCGCAGTATCGCTGGTTGGACGGTGATCGGCTATGGCTGGCGGTATTCGCGAAAATAGCGGAGACGATCTCTCCGAAAACCACGAGATCAATGTCACGCCCTTCATCGACGTGATGCTGGTTCTGCTCATCATCTTCATGGTGGCGGCACCGCTCGCCACCGTAGATGTGAATGTCGATCTGCCCGCCTCCACCGCAAAGCCGGCGGAACGCCCGGAGGAGCCGCTTTACCTGACGGTCAAGGACGATCTCTCGCTCAATCTCGGCAATGATGCGGTTGCCCGCGAAGCGCTGGCCGCCGCCATCGACCGGCAGACGGGCGGCAAGAAGGATACGCGCATCTTCCTGCGGGCCGACAAGGCGGTCGATTACGGCCACTTCATGGAAATCATGAACCTGCTGAGAGATGCCGGTTATCTGAAGATCGCCCTCGTAGGACTGGAAAACGCGGCTGCCGCATCGCAGCCCGCCGCCGTTGGCCAACCCGCAGCGCCGGGAACCGCGCCATGACTGAAAACGGCTACCCGCAGGCCCGGCATTCCCGTTTAGGGGAAGTGACGCTGTGGTCCGTCGCGGCGCTGCTCATGCTGGGCGTTCACGCCGGTTTTGCCTATTATCTGATGCAGGAGCCCGAGGAGCAGGAAGCCGGCGGACCGCCTCCTGCTGCGATCATGATCGAAATGGCGGCGATACCGGAAGCCGTCAAGACTGAAGAAACGACGCCCGCGCAGGATGTCGAGGACGCCGAAGAGGTGAAGAGCGACAGCAGCGAACCGGTGGAGGAAGCTGCCCCGGAAGAGCCGCCGCCACCGGAGCCGGTTGCGGAAACGCCGCCGCCGCCAGAGCCGGTGCAGCCGCCTGAACCGCCGGTCGAGGAGATCGTCGAACCGCAGGAAATTCCCGAACCCGTGGAGCCGGTCGATCCCGTTCAGGAGCAGATGATGGCGGAACTCGAAAATGTCGAGGTCCCTCTGCCCGCCATGCGTCCTCCGCCGCCGCCCGTCGAAAAGAAGGTGGAAAAGAAAGAGCCGGAAGAGAAAAAGAAGGTCGAGCGGCAGCGTCCCAAACCGCAGCAGGCATCGGAACTGCGCGAGACGGCGAAGGCAGAAGCCCAGCAGTCCGACCGGACGGCGGCATCGCGCAGCAATGCCGGCTCCTTCTCGTCCTCGTCCATGTCAAATGCCGATTGGGGTGCGAAAGTGCGCTCGGCGATGCAGCGGCGACTGGTGCGTTCGGCTGGAAAATCGGGGATGACCATTACGGTTTCATTCAAGATAGACAGCGGTGGTTCCGTCGGCGGTGCGAGGATTATTTCATCCACCGGTGACTCGGCGATGGATCAGAAGCTTCTGGCCGTCATACAAAGAGCGTCCGTCTCGCCTCCGCCGCCAGGCGCAAATACGAGTTTTACCCTGCCGATTCTTTTCAAGTAGGGTGAAGCAGTCTGACCGCATAAGGGCATCCCGGCTCTGGAGAGGATGGGATGCCCGATTTATTTTCCATGTTGATTTGCAGCGACCGTATACCGCAAAGTAGGACCAATCCGTCCCATCGCATGCAAGCCAACAGGAATCACGAAAATCATGAAATTCTCAATCGCAGAGGCGGAGGATCTCGTATCCTCTATCTTTGAGCGCAACGGCGTTCTGCCGCAAAACGCCCGTTCGGTGGCAAAGGCGCTCGTCGCCTCCGAGGCGGCCGGCCAGGGTGGTCACGGTTTTCGCCGCATCCCCGTTTATGTGCGGCAGGTGCGGGTTGGAAAGGTCGATGGCAAGGCGCGTCCGGTGACGACCCGCGTGAAGCCGGGCTTGCTCTCGGTCGACGCCAATCACGGCTATGCCTATCCGGCGATCGATTGCGCCCTTGAGGAATTGCCGGACATTGTGCGGCAGCAGGGCATTGCGCTTGCGGCGATCCACCGCTCCCATCATGCGGGTGTCATGGCGCTGACCGTCGAGCGCCTCGCCGAAATGGGTTTTGTCGCGCTCATGTTCGCCAACGCACCGGCGTCAATGGCGCCCTGGGGCGGCAGCAAACCGCTTTATGGAACCAATCCAATTGCCTTCGCCACCCCCGTCGGCGGCGCCGATCCGCTGGTCATCGATCTTGCGCTCTCCAAGGTCGCGCGCGGAAAGATCATGGCGGCCCGCCAGAAGGGTGAAACCATCCCCGGCGATTGGGCGCTCGACCGAAACGGCCGGCCTACGACCGATCCGGAAGAGGCCATTGAGGGAACCATGGTGCCCGCAGGCGAGGCCAAGGGCGCTGCGCTGGCATTGATGGTGGAGATCATGGCCGCTGCGATTACCGGCGGAAACTTCGCATTCGAGGCATCTTCCCTTCTCGACGACAAGGGAGCACCACCCTCTCTCGGCCACACGATCATCGCCATAGACCCGGTATCGTCAGGCGGTACGGCTTTTACCGAGCGGCTGGGGCTCATAGCCGGCGAGATAGAAAAGCAGGAAAATGTGCGTCTGCCCGGCCGCCGCAGCCAGGGGATTCGCAAGCAGGCGCTGGAAAGCGGCATCGTGATCGAAAGCGATATTCTGGCCGAAATTAAATCGCTCTGATGCGACAATAAAAACCCGGCGGGTCGACTATGACCCGCCGGGCAAACCGTAAATGGCATGCTTTGCATTTGCGTCGATAGGGCCGGACGTCATGTCCAGCCCGCTTTGGTCCGCCATCCCGCCATTGATATGGAAGGATTTTGACGCAGAAAGCCGCTCATTCGGTTTTCAGCTTACGGGAGGGGACGTTTCGCGTAAGCTTGGATGATCAGGTGGGCGATTATGCGCCCTGCTCGATCAAGCCGCGCAGCAGGGCGATGCTGACGGCATTCAGCAGATTGGTGGCGCCCAATCTGTGGCGTACCCTTTCAAGAGTATCCTTCACGTCCGCTTCGTCCGCGCCGGTTATCAGGGCGACGTGGGACGGATGCTTGCCCCGCGCGACCAGCCCCAGATAATGCCGCTCACGCTCCGAAAGGATGATTTCACGCGTCTGGCGATGTTCATGCGGCGTGTTTGAAGACATTTTCTTTCAGCCTTAAAAGAGATTGGCCTTCCCGGGGCACGATCAGGCAATGATTCATTCCCCGAAACCAGCTCGTTTACCGCTCTGTCTATACGCGAACAGAAACGCTAATTTCGCCAATAGGTTTCATCGGGCATTGGTAATTATGCAATAAAGGGCCGCTCTCGCAGCCAGCCGATCCTGACGCGGACGCTCTATTCCGTGCACTGAAGGGAACTGCAACACCGATATCGCCAGAGACCACAATCGATCTGGCGTGAAATGCAGCTTCAAAGCTCTGGAATGTTTTCGTCACACCCGAAGGATATGCGGCGCTCTAATAGGCGATGTGCCTCACCGAGAGAATAACATCTCGCGCCAAGTTTTTCGTTTTATTGTTATGTTTCGGCACACAACGCGATGAGCGCCGACATATTTCTCAAATTTAATACATCATTTCGAAATATTGATGCCGTCAACCTGTATCATCCGGCGGAATGATGCGCGTGTTTCTTGCGAATGTCGGTCGGTGTCGCCCCGAACCAGCGGGAGACAGAACGCGAAAACGCACCGGGTGTCGAATAGCCAAGCCTGTAACTGATGTCGGATACCGGAAGATCGCTTTCCACGAGGAGTTTGAAACCGGCATTTTTGCGAATGGCATCCTTTATCTCGTTGAGATTGGTGCCGAGCTCTGCGAGCCGCCGTTGAAAACTCCGTTCCGACAGGTTGAAATAGGGAGCGATCTCGCCGAGCGAAAGCTCGGCATCCGAGAGCCGCATCTGCATATACCGCTTCACCTGGTCAATGAAATGGGTCGCGTCTGCCGATGTTTCCGGTCGCAACATACGGCATTGCAGGTTCATCAGCTCGAACAGCCGCTCATCCGCATTCGGATTGACGACATCGAGAAGCGATACCGGCAGACGCATGGTATGGATCGGCTGGGAAAAACTGACGCGCCTGGTCATTCTTTCTTTAAATAGCTGAATATTATTCGGTTTCGGCCGCTCCAGACCGATCTCGATCTGGTTGATACGATCCCCGAGAATATCACGGAGACGTTGTACCAGGACGGCGAGCGACAAATCCACATATTGATCGCGCTTGGCGATAACCGGCGCGAAGGACCATGACAGGGTTACCTGCGTGGCATCCGTTACCATGGTGAAATTGCTGTTATTGGTCGCGTAGTAGACATGGTCCTGAAGAAAACGCAGGAACGCCCTTACCGTCGGTGCGCTGATCAGCCCATATCCGAACGCGCCGGATGCACCCGCTGGAAAGGTGGAGGCGCATTGCAGACCGAAGGCGTCGTCGCCGGAAATCAGTGCACAGGTTTCGAGCAGCCGGGAAAATCTATCGAGGCTTATGCGTTCCGTCAGGCTGCTGAATATGGCTGGATCAATGTCCAGAGCCTTGCAGATCGGTGCGATATCGATGCCCCGTGACCGGGCATAATTGCTGACGCCGGCAGCCAGACCGGCCACCACACTTATCTCGTCGCTGACCCTTTTCTCGGGCATCCCTCGCCTTGGCGTACCATGTTTGGAAATTGTCGCCTGATGGTAAGCCTTGAGAGAGCATTTGTCGAGCAGCCCTGCTTCGGGATATTAAGTGCGACCGATGTCTGCGCTTTGCTCCAGCACCTGCATGATGGCTTGGCCGGCATCTTCGATAGCGCCGCTATTATCGACGGTCGTGACGTCGAAGTCTCCAGCGACTGTCAACGAACTGCGTTCCAGCCGCCGGAGAATATCGTCCCGGCTTTCCCGCCCGCGCTGCTCCAGGCGCATTGCCAAAACCTCCGGCCGAGCGACGATGTTCACGACCTTGAGACGGGAAAAGGCGGTGCCGAAATGCGGCAGGGCGGAACGCGAACCGTTGGCAATGACCACGTCTCCCGCATTGAGGTGACGATAGACCGCGGCCGGGATGCCATATTTCAGCCCATGCGCCTGCCAGGACACCGCGAAGGCGCCCTCATCTTCCAGCCGGTTGAACTCGTGCATCGAAACGGCATCGTGGTTTTCACCCCCCGCATCGCCGCTGCGGGTAATGACGCGGCGGGTGAAGTGAAAGCCCGGCCGTCCGCACAATCGCGCTGCGGCATAGTCCATCAGCGTGTCCTTGCCGGCCCCGCTCGGGCCGACAATCACGATCATCGTGCCGGGCGATGCCGCGCGCCGGCTATCCTGCCCATCATCGGTCATGCCACGCGCTTGCCCTGACGCCAGACGGAACGGGCGACCGGCACACCATCCTCGCGGTGAACCCGGACCAGATCGGCCCGCAATCCCGTCGCGATACGACCGCGATCGAGAAGGCCGACGGTGCGCGCCGGTGTGGCGGTGACCATGCGCAGTGCCTCCGGCAGGCTGATGGCTTCTACCTGATCGGCGAGCAGGAATGGCGCGAAGAGCAGGCTGAAGGGCACATAGTCGGAAGAAAGAACATCCAGCACGCCGATCTCGGCGAGGTCGCGGGCGGCGATGTTGCCGGAGTGGGACTTGCCGCGAACGATGTTCGGCGCACCCATCAGCACGCTCATGCCGGCGCTGTGCGAGGCTTTTGCGGCCTCTACGCTGGTGGGGAATTCCGCCAGTTTCACGCCGTGGCCGATAGCCTCGCCGACATGCGCTTCGGTGGCGTCGTCATGGCTTGCGACGGTGATGCCGCGCTCGGCGCAGCGGGCGGCCAGATAATCGCGGTGCTTGGCGGAATATTCCGCCGACGCCGCCTGCCGGCGCCGCACGAACTCGGCGAAAGCCTCGTCGCTCAGCCCACGCTTCTTCTGGTAATAGAAGATATATTGATCCATCGACTGGAACTGGCGCTGCCCCGGGGAGTGGTCCATCAGGGAAATCAGCCGCACGCGCGGATCGGTTTCGAAGTCTTCGAAATGGTCCAGCACATCCGAGGAGGCGACTTCACAGCGCAGATGCAGCAGGTGATCCGAACGAAGGCGGTTCTGATCCGCCGCGGCCTCGATGGCGTCAGCCATTTCGCGCATTTCACCCTTCTTGAAGCCGCCGTCCTCATCCGAACCAAGCCGGAGGCAGTCGAATACCGTGGTGATGCCGGAGGCGGCCACCTGGGCGTCATGGGCCTGAATGGCGGCGATCTTGTCCCAGATCACGCCGGGGCGCGGCGAATAATGCTGCTCAAGATGGTCGGTATGCAGTTCCACCAGACCCGGGATCAAATAATCACCTTCCAGGTCTTCGCCGGTTTTGGAGGCACCTTCGCTGATATCGTCGATCTTGCCGTCGCGGATCAGGACGGAGCCCAGAATAATATCGTCTTCCAGAACGATACGGGCATTGGAAAGGGCGTGCTCGGTCATGGGTTCGCATCTTTCTTTGGTGGCTGGCCAAGGGGGTGCCAGCTATGAACGGTAAAGGGCGCGCCGCGCGTTTCTTCGATGAACAAGGCGAGGCCGGAAATGCTGAGGGGTCGATCGGTGAATTCGGAAAACCGCGCCGAAAGCACCTTGTGCATGGCGGGCTGCTCGCTCTCGTCGATGCGGCCGGTCAGCGTCATATGAAAACGGAAATCATCCATGACATGCGGATAACCCCAGAGCGACAGATTTTGCCGCTGGCTCTCCGTCAACATCTGTGGCCGCCGGCGGGCAATATCGGTCTCCGACAGGGGCGCGCGAAACCGGTCGAAATGATCGACGATCTCGGCGGCAAAATCCTGCAGCGGCTGATAGGTGCGGTCCGGGACCAGTGCAAAAAAGGGCCCGAGTGCACCGACGACCACGCGCGGAATTTCGAAAGTGGACTGGCTGGCCGCGAAATCTTCGAAGGCCGTGAGCAGCTCCGCTTCGCTGTATTTTTCGGCAAGCTCGAAAGGAGCCTTCAGGGTCGCGTGGAAACCGTAACGGCGCGGCTCCTCCGTCATCTCGGCATAGTCGTCGTGGTCGTCATGCAGCGTGCCGGAAAATGCGTTGCGGCCAAGCCAGCGTGACGCCGCCTCCGTCAGCGGGTGATCTTTAGCCGGAGAAAAATAGATGGCATAGCGCACGGCAAGCACTCTTCAGTGTCATGGGAGACCAGGGATGAGAAGCTATTTGGCGTGACTCGCCAGCTTCCCGCAAGGTCAGGAGTGCGAGGTAATTGGTTTCCGTGACAGAATGATGATGCCGAGGGAGAAAAGCGCATTGGAAATGCGGCAAGCTTCCTAATCTGCTGAAGACACAGGCGGAGATGATGAAGGGATACGACCGGCATAAATCGGGACTGCGCGGGTGTCTGGCGGAGATGACGAACATCGTTACGAGGTTCGTCATTCCATCCCTTCAGACCTAGTGTTGTGTTTTGCCGATCAGGCGTGAACGCAGCGAATTGGAGATGTGGTCGAACAGGAAAACGACGAAGAGAATAAGCAGGACCATATAGGCGACCTTGTCCCAGTCGGCATTGGTGCCCATCGCCTCCAGCAGTTTCAGACCGATGCCGCCAGCGCCCACCGCGCCGATGATGGTGGCGGAGCGGGTGTTGCTTTCCCAGAAATAGAGTGACTGCGAAATGAAGACCGGCAGGACCTGCGGCAGCACACCGAAGCGGTTGACCGCAATCGGGGAAGCGCCGACCGATTTGACACCCTCGCGCTGCTTGTCGTCGACATTTTCCAGCGCCTCGGCATAGACCTTGCCGAGCGCTCCGGTATCGGTGAAGAAGATCGCGGCAATGCCGGGGATCGGTCCGGGCCCGAAGCTGCGGGTGAAGAACAGCGCCCAGATCAGCATGTCGATGGAACGCAGGAAGTCGAATAGCCGCTTCATGCCCCAGTTCGCAGCCTTGTTGGCGGTGATGTTGCGCGCGGCGATGAAGGCGAGCGGCAGGGCGACGAGCGTGCCGAACAGGGTGCCCACAAAGGCCATGACCAGCGTCTGCATCAGCTTCGAAAGAATATCGGCATGTTGCCAGACGCTGTTGTCGAGGAAATCATCCACAATGTGGCCGATATTGGAGCGCTCGGGATCCAGCCTTTCTCCCCACAGCGCGAGAGCGGCGAGTTCGCCATAGCCCTTGCCCCAGAATTCCGATTTGGTGTCGAACAGGAAATTCGCCCATCCGAGGAAACGACGCTGGACATAGACCTGGCTGGTGCGGATTTCCGCCTGACCGGCAAAACCAAAATGCACGAGAACCTTGTTGCCGTCCTGCTGGATTTCCTGCGGCACATCGTCGGATGCCCGGGCCTGTTCTCCGTTGATGATGACGGGATAATTCTTGCCGTCGACATAGACATCCACGCGGGTCGGGGTCACGTCGAGGCGGTTTTCCATGCCCGCATAAACGACGCTGTAGCCGCCACCCGACAGGGGCTGCAGCCAGTCGATCTTTGCATCGACCGGATATTGCCCGCGGCTGGACCATTGCGGCTCCACCTTGCCGTCTTCGAAACGCAGGCGCGGCTGGGCACGCCAGGAATACCAGTCCTGAATATAGCTCGAGGCACGATCCCACCGGCCCTGCATGAAGGCCGGGCCGACATTGAAGAAGAAAAAGCAGCCGATCAGATAGACGGTGACGGCGAGAAGGCCGACGAGCAGACCATATCGCTGCATGAAACCGCGATTGAACACGTGCGGATGCGCGGCCGTCAGCCTCTCGCGGTCGGCGGTGTTGAGAATGAAGCTGGACGACATCAGGCCGCTCCCCGTCCGAATTCGAAGGATTGATGGCCGATCAGCCTGCGGCGCAGCCAGCCGGAAAACTGGTCGACGGCGATGATGGTAATCAGCAGAAGGATGATGATGGCATAGGTCTTCGACGCATGATCGTTACCGATCGACAGGCGGAAGACCTCGCCGATACCGCCGCCGCCCACGGCACCGATGATGGTGGAGGCGCGCACGTTGATTTCGGCGCGCAGCAGCGCGTAAGAGACGAAATTGGGCAGAACCTGCGGCACGATGGCGAAGCGCACTCGTTCCAGCCAGTTGGCGCCAGCGGCGCGCAGGCCTTCATCCGGCTTCATGTCGGCATTTTCCACCACTTCGAAGAACAGCTTGCCCAAAGCACCGATCGTGTGGACAGAAATCGCGATGATCGCGGCGATAGGGCCGATGGATAGAATGGCGGTCAACAGCCCGGCGACGACGATTTCGGGAAAAGCGCGCAGCACTTCCATGACCCGGCGCACGACCCAGCGCACGATCCCGGCACCCACGAGATTGGTGGAGGCAAAAAAGCACAGCACGAAGGCAAAACTGGTGCCGATGATTGTCGAAACCAGCGCGATGTTGAGCGTGATGATCAGCTGATAGATGAAATGCGGGATGTAGAAGCTGTCAGTGATGTAAACACGATCCGCGACGTAATTATATTTCAGCGAACCGTCCGCATAGGGCGACGGCAGGTCGAACATCGCCCGGAAAATTTCAAGCGGGCTGTCCGGCACGAAGGTTTTCATGAAGTCGAAGAAATAGGGCAGGCGCTCGAAGAATTTACCAGAATTGGCCGCGTTGGCAAAATTCAGGGAAGCGGCGAGGATGACGAGGAAGATCACAAGCGAAATAACGGTATAGATCCGTCTTGTCGCAAGCTGCTGTTGATAATGACGCATCACCGTCTGGGACGATGCGCTCAATCCCTTGGGGGAGAGGGTGCCATGATGCAGTGTGGTCGCCATGCCGCTTTTCCTTTATTGGCAAAAGCGGCGGCGCCGCAAGGCACCGCCGCTTCCGGGTATGATCGCAGGATCAGCCGCCGATAACGGACTTACGTGCGTCGATGATCGTCTGGTAGAAGGACGGATCGACCTTGATGTAGGCGGTGTTCTTGCCCTGGGTGAAACCCTGGAAGCAGGCGAGGTCCTTCTTCGGCAGTTCCATGAAGAAGTCTTCGACCTTCTGCTTCATCGCGTCGCCGAGCTTGTTGGTGACCATCAGCGGGCCGTTCGGGATCAGCGGCGACTTCCAGACTTCGACGATATCGTCCATGTCGAGGTTGCCCTTCTTGACCATCTGGTAGAGGTTGCCGGCGGTGTAGCCTTCTTCCCACTTGCCGACGCCCGAACCGAAGGTGGTGCCGACGTCGAACTTCTTGTCGAGAACGGCGAGAACGAGGTTCTCATGGCCGCCGCCGAAGCCGGTTTCGGAGAAGTATTCCTTGACCGGAACACCGGTTTCCTTCGGGATAGCCACGTTCGGAACGAGGAAGCCGGAGGTGGAGTCAGGGTCGGCAAAACCGATCTTCTTACCCTTGGCATCCTTCAGCGTCTTGATACCGCTGTCCTTGCGGGCAACCATGATCGTGTAATAACCGGTCGAACCATCAGCACCGGCCGTTGTGAGGATCGGGTCGACGGCCTTCGGATCGGCAAGAGCGATCTTGGCGTAGGAGGACGCGCCCATGGAAGCGATGTCGATGGTGCCGCCGAGAAGGCCCTGGATGACGCCGTTATAGTCCGGCGACGGGAAAACCTGAACTTCGGCAACGCCGGTCGCGGCCTTGAGGCCATCGGCAACGCACTTGGTGTTGCGGATCTGGTCGGCTTCGTTTTCGGAGCCGTCGAGACCGATGCGCAGAACCTTGACGTCCTGAGCCATGGCGGAACCGGCCAGAACGCCAAGCGCGACTGCCGAAAGAAGGACTTTCTTCAACATGGACTTTCTCCTGTTTCCCGGCGAGCCGGAGTTTGTTGTGAAGTATCGGCCCTTGACGCGGGCGCAAACGATGCTGAGCGGTTCCTCAGAGCCCGGCGAGAGCGAGCGGTTCGGGGCCGGCAGATTGCTGCACCGGACGCGCGGGAAGCTGCGCGCCGGGAATATTGATGCTGGTCGAGGTCATGGTCTCGTCGATGCCCGAGCCTTGAGAATCGGTTCCGTAAATCTCCGTGACGGCCGCAGCCGTCAGCTCCGCCGGCGTTCCATCGAAGACGACGCGGCCCTGAGACATGCCGATGATGCGTTCGCAATAATTGCGTGCCGTATCCAGCGTATGCAGGTTGGTAATAACGGTAATGCCCTCGCGTTCATTGATGTCGCGCAGCGCGTCCATCACGATCTTGGCGTTCAGCGGGTCGAGGGAAGCGATAGGCTCGTCGGCCAGAACCATCTTCGGAGACTGCATCAGGGCGCGGGCGATGGCGACGCGCTGCTGCTGACCGCCGGAAAGCGTGCCGGCCGCCTGCATGGCCACATGTTCGATGCCAAGCCTTTCCAGGGCGGCGATGGCCATCAGGCGCTCGTCATTGGTGAAGATATTGAACAGGCTGAGCGCCGTCGAGCGATGATTGAGGCGGCCGAGCATGACATTGGTGAGCACATCGAGACGCGGCACCAGATTGAACTGCTGGAAAATCATGGCGCAGTCGCGCTGCCAGCTACGAAGCGCCGCGCCCTTCAGCGCCGAAACTTCCGTGTCGTTGAAATGGATGGAACCCGAGGACGGATCGACGAGGCGGTTGATCATGCGCAGCAGCGTCGATTTTCCCGCACCCGAGCGTCCGATCACGCCGACCATCTGGCCCTGCGGAATTTCGACATTCACGGAATCGACCGCAGTGTGGTTGCCGAAACGGCGCGTGACTTGCTTCAGGTGAAAGCTCATTTCCCCGTCCAATCTTCTTTTTGACGGGGTTCGGCGTAACAGCGGTGCGTGAAGTGTGGATGTCAGTTTGATGAATAAAATATTACAGATTTCAAGGATCTCGCGTCCGCCTGTTTGCCGACAAAGCTTTCGGGAGGAATCTTGGACCGTTCAAATCCGCGTGTCTTTTGTGATCGCATAAACAAAAATCCCGGGGGTGCCCCGGGATTTGCAGGTGTTCGGCAGAGGGAGATTTCATCCGCCATATTTCGCGACGAAATCCTCGGCGTCCAGATTACGGAAATCGTCGAGAGCGACGCGCAATGTCGCGTGGTCCCAGTCCCACCACTTCAGATTATCCATTTGCCGGCCCAGTTCCGCCGGGAAGCGCTCCCGGATCAGCCGGGCGGGCACGCCGCCGACGATGGTATAGGGCGCGACATCTTTTGAGACGACTGCACCCGCCCCGATCACCGCGCCATTTCCGACCGTGACGCCGGGCAGGATCGTCGCACCATGGCCGATCCACACATCATGGCCGATGATCACGCGCTTGGCGCGGCGCGCGGCGAAGAAGTCCGTCTCATCCTCCGCATCGTCCCAATAGCTGTGGGCACGATAGGTGAAGTGATGCAGCGTCGCCCGTTGCATCGGGTGATTGGTGGCGTTGATGCGGACGGAAGCGGCGATGTTGACGAATTTGCCGATGGTGGCGCACCAGATCGCACCATCCTGCATGACATAGGAGTAGTCGCCCATCTCGACTTCCTCGATGCGGCAGCGTTCCGAAATTTCGGTATAGCGGCCAATCGAGGAATTGCTGACACGGGCGGTCTCATGGATGACGGGTTCCAGGCCGACCTTGACGCTCATGCCGCTGCCTTTCTGGGAGAAAACTGTGAGACGTCCAGAATGCGGTCGGCGACGGCTTCCCGCACCTCCTCGTCATGGAAAATGCCGAGCAGTGCCGTGCCCTTCTGTTTTTTCTCGACGATCATATCGACGACGACACGCCGGTTAAGGGCGTCCAGCGAGGCTGTCGGCTCGTCCAGAAGCAGGATCGCATGGTCGGTGATGAAACCGCGCGCGATATTCACACGCTGCTGCTCGCCGCCCGAAAAGGTCGCCGGCGGAAGCGACCATAGTTCCCGTGGCAGGTTGAGTTTCGAAAGCAGCATGGCTGCATGTTCGCGGGCTTCATCGGCGGTAACCTTGCGCGCCAGAAGCGGTTCTGCGACGACATCTATGGCAGCGACACGCGGCACGGTGCGCAGGAACTGGCTGACATAACCGATGGTGCGGTGACGGATATCGAGGATCGTGCGCGGGGAGGCGTTGCCGATATCGACGACCTGGCCCTCATGACGGACGAGAATCTGCCCGCTGTCGATGGCATAGTTGCCATAGAGCATTTTCAGGATCGAGCTTTTGCCGATGCCGGACGGGCCGCCGAGCACGACACATTCGCCGCCGCAAACGGAGAAATTGACATCGCGCACAACGGGCAATTCGATACCGTCGCGAAGATGCATGGTGAAGCTTTTGAAGACTTCCGAAACGATAAGAGGCGTCGGCATGGCATCAAACCTGCAGAATAGAGGAAACAAGCAATTGCGTGTAGGGCTCGCGCGGGTCGTCCAGCACCCGGTCGGTCAGACCATGTTCGATGACATCGCCGCCCTTCATCACCATCATGCGATGGGAAAGCAGCCGCGCCACCGCCAGATCATGGGTGACGACGACGACGGCGAGACCGAGATCGTTGACCAGACCGCGTACCAGATCGAGCAGGCGCGCCTGCACGGAGACATCAAGGCCGCCGGTCGGTTCGTCCATGAAGACGAGGCGCGGCGAAGTGACGAGGTTGCGGGCAATCTGCAGACGCTGCCGCATGCCGCCGGAAAAGGCGCGCGGCTGGTCGTCGATGCGGTCGGTGCCGATTTCCACCCGTTCCAGCCATTCGCTGGCCGATTGCCTGATATTGCCGTAATGCCGGTTGCCGACGGCCATCAGCCGCTCGCCCACGTTGGCGCCTGCCGAAACCGCCATGCGCAGCCCGTCCGCCGGGTTCTGGTGCACGAAACCCCAGTCGGTCCGCATCAGGAAACGCCGTTCGGCCTCGCCCATATGGTAGAGGTCACGTACCGAACCGTCGCGCATGCGATATTCCACGCTGCCCGCCGTCGGCATCAGCCGGGTGGAAATGCAGTTGAGAAGCGTGGTCTTGCCGGAACCGGATTCGCCGACGATGGCAAGCACCTCGCCCGGATAAAGCTCGAAGGAGACATGGCGGCAGCCGGCGCGGTCATCGTAATATTTGGAAACGTCTCTAACTTTCAGAAGCGGTGCGTCGCTCATTCTGCGGCCTCCTTCACATCCGCCAGCAGGTGGCCCTTATGGCCATGGGCGCGGCGGTCCTCGCAATGGTCGGTATCGGAGCAGACGAACATCCGCCCGCCCTTATCATTAAGCACCACCTCGTCCAGATAGACATTCTCCGCACCGCACAGCGCGCAGGGCTTGTCGAAGCGCTGGATTTCGAAGGGATGGTCCTCGAAATCGAGGCTGACGACGTCGGTATAGGGTGGCACGGCATAGATGCGCTTTTCGCGTCCTGCGCCGAAGAGCTGCAGGGCGTCCGACATATTCATTTTCGGATTGTCGAATTTCGGCGTCGGCGAGGGGTCCATCACATAACGTCCGGCAACCTTCACCGGATAGGCATAGGTGGTGGAGATGCGGCCGTTGCGGGCGATATCCTCGTAAAGCTTTACGTGCATCAGGCCGTATTCCTCCAGCGCGTGCATGACACGCGTTTCGGTCTCGCGCGGCTCGAGGAAGCGCAAGGGCTCGGGAATGGGAACCTGATAGACGAGGACCTGACCCGAATGCAGTTCTTCTTCGGGAATGCGATGCCGCGTCTGGATGATGCTCGCATCCTTGGTGCGGGTGGTGACGGCAACATTCGCTACCTTCTGGAAAAAGGCGCGGATGGAAACCGCATTGGTCGTGTCGTCGGCGCCCTGATCGATAACCTTCAGCACATCGTCTGGGCCGAGAATGGAGGCGGTTACCTGCACACCGCCGGTGCCCCAGCCATAGGGCATGGGCATTTCGCGGGAAGCGAAGGGAACCTGATAACCGGGAATGGCGATGGCCTTCAGGATCGCCCGGCGGATCATTCGCTTGGTCTGTTCGTCCAGATAAGCGAAGTTGTAGGCAGCCAGCCCGTCGTCAAATGAAACTTCTTCAAGCATTGCGCGTTAGCCTTGTGAAAAAAGGAGTACAAGCTCATGGAGATTGGAATTCTTGCAGCCGTGTTCTTTGCTGTGTTTGCAGCATCGACCGTCTTTTGCGCTTACTGGTTTGGCGAGCAGCACAGCCGCTGAGCTATTCGGCCGCATCGCCCATCCACTCCGCGCCATTGGCGTTGATCGCCTCGAAATCGGCACGCATTTTCCTGACCAGACCGAGTTCGGCCTGAAAATCCACGTAATGCGGCAGTTTCAGATGTTCGACGAAACCTGTTGCCTGAACGTTGTCGGCGTGTGAAATGACGAATTCCTCGTCCTGCGCGGGGGCCACCACATCTTCGCCGAATTCGCCTGCCCGCAGCGCCCGGTCGACCAGCGACATGGCCATCGCCTTGCGCTCGCTCTGGCCGAACACCAGACCGTAGCCGCGTGTGAATTGCGGCGGCGCCTTGGCCGAACCCTTGAACTGGTTGACCATCTGGCATTCGGTGACCTGTATATCGCCAAGCGAGACGGCAAAGCCGAGTTCCGGCACCTCCAGTTCCACCTCCACCTCGCCGATGCGGATTTCACCGACGAAGGGATGGGTGCGGCCGTAACCGCGCTGCGTCGAATAAGCGAGTGCCAGAAGGAAACCCTCGTCACCGCGCGCCAGCGATTGCAGGCGCAGGTCACGCGGCATTGGAAACTCCATCGGCTCCCGCGTTAGGTCGCCGGCAATATGGTCAGCCGGCATATCGCCGTCGGTTTCGATTAGCCCTTCCTGCGCCAGAATGTCTGAAACGCGCATAACATGTTCCGGCTCGCCTTCGCGCTGGGTGGCTGTCTCAACGGCCTCATCCTCGAGAAGCGAAGGATCAAGCAGGCGATGGGTGTAATCGAAGGTCGGTCCGAGCAATTGTCCGCCCGGCAAATCCTTATAGGTCGCGGAAACGCGCCGCTGCACCGTCATGTCAGCGGTATCGACCGGAACCGAGTAACCGAAACGCGGCAGGGTCGTGCGATAGGCGCGCAGCAGGAATATGGCCTCAATCATGTCGCCGCGGGCCTGCTTGACGGCAAGGGCTGCAAGCGACTGGTCGTAAAGAGACGCTTCCGCCATCACCCGGTCGACGGCGAGTGAAAGCTGCGAAACGATCTGCGACACTGTCATCGCGGGCAGGTCGCGGTCTCCGCGCCGCCTGTCGGCCAGAAGCCGGTGGGCGTTGGCAATGGCGGTTTCCCCGCCTTTGACAGCAACATACATCTTATGCCTCCACGGGTTGAATGCGCGTCGTGCGCGGCAGGCAGACAAATCTGTCGGCGGATGTCAGGATGACGTCGACGCCGCGCGGGAAGATGGCGTTGTTCTCCGCCCACAGCCTCGGGAATATGTCCGGCAGGCCGGTGGGACTGATGATGTTGACGTGGCGGATACCGGGACCAGAGAGCAGCAATTCCCGTCCCCCATCCAGATCAGGCAGCTCGATGATGAGCGTGGTGGAGCGGTCGGGATATTCCTGACTTCCCTGGGCGAAGAGACCGAAGGAGGCTATGGCGCTGCCCGCTTCGATGACGGCGAAATGCGCCGCGCTTTTTTCATCCGTCGCAACCGCGCCGGTATGAAATCCGATCCAGCCGGGGACGGTTGTTTTCCGCAGGGCGCCGCTCAGCCAGACCGGCGTATCGTGATCGCAGAGCGCCAACAGGACCGCGCCGGTGGCGGGGGCGAGAGGCAATGGTGGGGCGACTGCGGTTTCGATTGTCTGCGGCGTGCCCGGCCGGGCCATGCCATCCATGAGTTTCTTGAAAATCCGTTGGGAATCGAAGACGGCGTCGGAAAAACCGCCCGTCAATGCTTCGGCCTTGACGCTCATCAATCTTCTCCTCGAACCATGGTGAAGAAATCGACCCGTGTTGCAGCGGTTTCTTTTTTTTTCCTGTCCTTCTCCTCGGCCAGTCGTTTCTCGACCGGTGAAAGAAGCTCGGTCTCGACAAAGCTGCGGGTCGGGCTTTCCTGCCAGAGCGCATCGAAAACGGCGGCGTACCAGGCCTTCTTGCGGCCGGTGCCGAGAACATGGGCGTGACCGACGGTGCCCGAGGCAAGCTTGACGGTTGCCCGGGTCACGGTCGTCTCGCCCAGATTGAAGGGCGCGCCGCCGCCGCCGATACGGCCCTTGACCATGACGAGACCGGTTTCCGGCCCGCGTACATTTTCCGTCCGGGGGCTCTCATCCTGCCGGTTCCAGACGGTTTCGAGTTCCTGCACGTTGGCGCGGGCAAGAAGCGCCGCCACCCGCTTTCTGTCTGCATGCAAGTCTGCAGTTTCGTGAATCATTGCTTGACCTCTAATGTCTATTGATATAGACAACTATACAATATAAGGTACATTTAACGGTCGTGAATGACAAGCGTGTGACATGGGCCCTTCGGCAGCGATGAAAAGAAAGAACGGCGTGGCGCTCTGGCGGCAGATCGCCGACAGGATCAGAGGCGAGATCGCGGCGGGCGATCACGATGAAACCGGCATGTTGCCGCCGGAAATGATGCTGGCCGAAAAATTCGGCGTCAACCGTCATACCGTCCGAAGCGCTATTGCGGCGCTGGCCAGTGAAGGCATTCTCGAGCCCATGCAGGGGCGCGGTACGATGATCGCCCGCAAGGAGCGCCTGAGTTTTCCGATTTCACGGCGCACGCGATTTACGGCGGGCATCGGCGATCAGGTCAAGGAAATGGAAGCGCTGCTTCTGTCCCACACGACCGAACCGGCCAATGCCGATCTGGCGGCGCGGCTGCAATTGCCGGCGGGTGCGCCGCTCATACGTCTCGAAACGCTGCGCAAGGCCGATAACCGCCCGGTTTCCCGTTCGACCACATGGTTCCCGGCCGATCGTTTCGCCGGAATAGGAGAGGCCTATCAGAAGAGCGGCTCGATTACGGCTGCCTTCAATATGCTGGGGGTGGCGGATTACGTGCGTATTTCAACCGTCATCTCCGCCAGCCATGCGGACACGCAGGATCTGGCCGATCTGGAACTGTCGCCGGGCGCAATCCTGCTCGTCACCCAGGCGCTGAATGCCGATATGGATGGCGTACCGGTGCAATACGCCATCAGCCGCTTCTCGGCCGATACGGTCGAATTCACGGTGGAGAATTAAGGCGAAGCTTACTCCGCCTGCGAAAGCCCCAGCACATCCAGCATCGAATAGAAGCCTGGCTTTTTGTCGAAGGCCCAGACGGCTGCAGCAATCGCGCCGCGTGCGAAAATGGAGCGGTCGCCGGCATAGTGCGAAAGCTCCACGCGCTCGCCCTCTCCGGCGAAGATCACCGAATGTTCGCCGATCACCGAGCCGCCACGCAGCGTGGCAAAACCGATGGTCCCGGCTTCACGCGCACCCGTATGCCCGTCGCGTACGCGCACCGAGGAGGCGGTGAGATCGACCTTGCGGCCCGCTGCCGCCGCCTCGCCGAGCAGAAGGGCGGTGCCCGAGGGCGCATCCACCTTGTGCTTGTGATGCATTTCAAGGATTTCGATATCCCAGTTCTGCGCATCCAGCGCCTGCGCTGCCTGCTGTGTGAGAACACTGAGCAGATTGACGCCGAGGCTCATATTGCCCGACTTGACGATGCGGGCATGGCGCGACGCCGCCTTGAATTTTTCCTCGTCTTCCGCCGAGCAGCCCGTGGTGCCGATGATATGCACGATACGGGCCTGTGCGGCGAGGCCGGCAAAGGTGACGCTGGTTGCCGGCGAAGTGAAATCGATCACCCCTTCCGCATGGAGAAATGCCTGCAGCGGATCGCTGGTGATCGCGACGCCGATCGGGCCGAGACCGGCGATCTCGCCCGCATCGCGGCCGACAAAGGCAGAGCCTTCGCGCGCCACGGCGGCGTGCAGCTGGACGCCGGGGGTCTGGTGAATGAGGCGGATCAGCGCCTGCCCCATGCGGCCCGCCGCGCCGACCACCACCAGTTTCATGCCGCTGCTGCCCATGCTGTCACTCACTTTTCATCTCGGGCGGATCGAGATCCGCCGGTATTTGTCGATTGATGTTTGCAGCAGCGACGTTAAAGACCGCCCGCCTGCTTCGCAAGCATCACGTAAGAACAGGCCGGGCGATCAAGCCCTCCAGCGTCGTCCGTCCAGTGACAGGCCGAAATCGGATGGCGTTCTCGAATAGGTGGCAAGCCCGGAAAGCGCCGCCTGCGGATGGGTGACGACGAAGGTGGGAATGGTCCGCATCAGCGCGCTGTGCGGCGCCTTGTCTTCGAAGGCGGCCCGGAATTCCGGGCTCTTCAGCGCCGGAATGATCTTCTGCGAAATGCCGCCGGCCAGATAGACACCGCCCTTGGCCATGAAGATCAGCGCGAGGTCACCGGCGACGCGGCCGAGATAGGTGCTGAAAAGGGACAGGGTCTCTTTCGCCTGCGGATTCTCGCCCGAAAGCCCTTGAGACGTAATGTCGGCCGGATCGGAAAAGACAGGCTCGATGCCATCTGCGGTGCAGACGGCCCGGTAAAGATTGACAAGCCCGCGCCCGCACAGGATTTGCTCACCGGCGACACGGCCCTCGATGGTTTCGATATGCGGGAAAACCGCATAGTCACGCGCGCTTCTCGGGCCGATATCGATATGCCCGCCTTCGCCGGGCACCGGAAACCACATATGGCGGGCATAGACCAGCCCGGCGACACCAAGCCCTGTGCCCGGTCCGAGCACGACGCGCGATGCCAGCACGTCTTTTTTGCCGGAGCCGATGGCGTCGCGGTTATCGTCGTCAAGCGCTGCAATCGCCAGAGCCTGCGCCTCGAAGTCGTTGATGACGATGACATCCTTCAGGCCAAGATTGGCCAGCATGTCCTTTGGCTTGACGACCCAATGGCAGTTGGTGAGCGGAATCTCGTCACCTTCGATCGGGCCGGCAATCGCCAGAATGGTCGAGACCGGCTGGAGCGAGGTCTTGTCCAGAACCGCCTGCTGGATGGCGTCGTCGATGGTCGGATATTCCGCCGTCTTCACGGTGGTGAGGTGCACCGGTTCGGCAAAGGAATCGATCAGAATGGAAAAGCGGGCATTGGTGCCGCCGATGTCGCCAAGAAGGATCGGAAAGGACAGATATTCGGTATCGGACGTCTTCGGCATTGCCTGTTCCATGTTGGGAGGTTCAGTTGGCGACGTGGAAGTCGATGAGATTTTCTGCGGTGGCGCGGTTGAGCGCCATGGGAATATCGTAAACCGTAGCAAGCCGCGTCAGCGCCTTCACATCCACATCATGCGGCATGGCCGTCAGCGGGTCTGTGAAGAAGATCAGCATGTCCACCTCGCCGGTGGCGATCATCGCGCCGATCTGCTGGTCGCCGCCGAGAGGACCGCTTTTGAGGCGAATGACTTCGAGACCCGGACAGGCTTCCTGCACGCGCCCGCCCGTCGTGCCGGTGGCGACGATCCTGAAACCGGCAAGCGCTTTCTGGTGATGACGGGCGAAATCCGCCATATCGTCCTTTTTCTCGTCATGAGCGATGAGCGCGATACAGCGTTGTCCTTCCATGGTCCCAGCCCGTTCCATCAAGAATTAAATCGATTTGAAGCCTTCTATAACAGCTTGCCGCCATTTGAAAAGGGAAGCTGTTGAATGCCTCATTTCTGTTTCAGTTCAATGTCGGGCGCTGGGTGGGAAGCGGAATATCCGAAGGCGGCTGCAGGGCGGGGGCTGCCTGAATGACCTGTTCCACGCTTTGCTGGCGTGTTGCCGGAGCAGGCGAATAGGCCTGGGCCGCAAGTCCCTCGGGATTGGCGGAAGGGGCGGCAGCCACGGCGGCGCAGGCCGAGGGCAGATCGGAAACCATGACCGGGCGCGGTTTCACCGGCTTGGCATTGGGGTCCTTTTTCGGCGGCGCCCATGGTTCCTTGCTGAACCACCAGGCAAGCGACTTGTCGCAGCCGTCGCCTTTGCCCACAGCCGCCTGTGGTTTGCAGTTGGGCGCGCCGGGCGGGCATTCGAGACGGATGTGGAAATGCTCGTCATGGCCGTAGATCGGCCTGATCTTGCCCATGAACGTGCGGTCGCCCGTCCATGTCTGGCAGAGTTTCTGCTTGATGGCCGGGTTGACGAAGACACGCTCCACCTGCGGGTAGCTCGCCGCCATCATCACCAGCCGGGCATTGAGCGGTGACCACTTGCGGTCATCGACCGTCAGGAACTTGCTCTTGTCCAGCATGGAGATGAAAGGCACGGTTTCGCGCTGTTCCGCGGTGAGCCGCGGGGTCGGCATCGGCCGCCACCATATGTCGACATCGAGGCCGATCTGGTGCGAAGCATGGCCGGTCAGCATCGGCCCGCCGCGCGGCTGGGAAATATCGCCCAGCAGCAGGCCCGGCCAGCCGATCTTCTGGGCATCCTGCGAAAATTGTTCGAGGAAGGAAATCATCTGCGGCTGGCCCCAGCGCCGGTTGCGGGAAAGGCGCATGGCCTGCCAGCCGGGACCGTCCGTCGGCATGGCGATGGCGCCGGACTGGCAGCCCTTGGCATAGGAGCCGATCGGCTGCGAGCCCGTGGCGGAAGGCAGCGCCATGTGGCCGAACACTTCTTTCGCGGGCCTGTCCTCGGCCGATGCGGTTTCCATCTGCAACTGCAGCGCGGAGACGACCGAAATCGCCAGCATGGCCGCCTTGAAAACTCTCGATGATCCCGCCGTCATATCGTCGTGCCCGTCCGATCAGATGATTCTCTTCCCCTTAAGATAAACTGGAACGGGATTTTGTTGAAACCATGTTTCGCCCCGCCTGTTGCAAAGTGGGAGGATAAGGACGCCGATAAAGAGCTTGTGAGCCAGCGCATCTGTTTTTTGCCAATCTTTGTTTTATGCTCTCTTCAACAAACGCGAAAACAGGGACATTCCCCCGATGATATTGGCACCACTGAAATCCCGTCTCCTCATTGCTCTTGCGGCATCCGCCCTGCTGATACCGGCGGCGGCCTCCGCACAATCGGCCGATGTATGGCGAAAGGGGATTTCGACGGTCGGGGAACTGAAACATCCCGATGGCTTCGATCATTTCGACTATGTGAACACCAAGGCGCCGAAAGGCGGCACGCTTCGCCTGTCGACGGCGGGCACCTTCGATACCCTCAATCCGCTGCTTGCCAAGGGGGAGGCGGCGACCGGCCTTTCGCTCGTTTTCGATACGTTGATGAAATCGACGGAAGAGGAACTGTCGGCCTCCTACGGTCTTCTGGCCGAGGGCGTGAGCTACCCGGACGATATTTCGAAAGCCACCTTCCGGCTGCGCGCCGAGGCCAAATGGGCCGATGGCAAGCCGGTGACGCCGGAGGATGTCGTCTTCAGCTTCGAAAAAGCCAAGGATCTGAGCCCGCAGCTGGCGACCTATTACACCCATGTCACCAAGGCGGAGGTGAGCGGCGAAAGGGACATCACCTTCACTTTCGATGAAAAGAACAATCGCGAATTGCCGCAGATCGTCGGGCAATTGCTGATCGTTCCCAAGCACTGGTGGGAAGCCGCCGGCCCGGATGGCAAGCCGCGCGACATATCGCGAGGCACGCTGGAGCCGGTGATGGGTTCCGGCCCCTACAAGATTGCCTCAGTCTCTCCCGGCTCGACAATCGCTTACGAACGCCGCGACGACTACTGGGGCAAGAACGTCAATGTGAATGTGGGGATGAACAATTTCAAAACCATCGCCTACACCTTCTTCGCCGATCAGGATGTCGAATTCCAGGCCTTCAAGTCCGGCACCGTCGATTTCCGCCAGGAAGCCTCCTCCAGCCGCTGGGTCACGGGTTATGATTTCCCGGCCGTCAAGGAAGGCCGCGTCAAGAAGGAAGAACTGCCGAATATCTATCGTTCCGTCGGCATCATGCAGGCCTTCGTGCCGAATATGCGCCGCGAAAAGTTCCAGAACCCGAACCTGCGCAAGGCACTCAATTACGCCTTCGATTTCGAGGAGCTGAACCGCACCTTGGCTTACGGCCAGTTCCAGCGCATCAACAGCTTCTTCATGGGCAGCGAGCTGGCCTCTTCCGGGCTGCCGACCGGTCGCGAGCTGGAAATCCTTCAGGAACTGAAGGATCAGGTTCCGCCGGAGGTTTTCACGACAGAATATCGCAACCCGGTCGCCGGTGATCCGGCCAAGCAGCGCGACAATCTGCGGGAAGCGGTCAAGCTGATGAAAGAGGCCGGTTACGAGCTGCGCGGCAACCGCATGGTCAACGCCAAAACCGGACAGCCGCTCGATATGGAGTTTCTGATCGATTCCGCCGGCATGGAAAGAACCATCCTTCCCTATGTGCAGAACCTGAAGAAGATCGGCATCAACGCGACGATTCGGACCGTTGACGCATCGCAATATACCAACCGCACCCGCAGCTTCGATTATGACGTGATCGTCAAGCTCTGGGCGACCTCGGCAAACCCCGGAAACGAACAGGCGGATTTCTGGGGCTCGGCCGCCGCTGACCGGCAGGGGTCCAACAATATTGCCGGCATCAAGAATCCAGCCGTCGATGCGTTGGTCAGGAAGGTCATATTTGCGCCCAACCGGGATGAACAGGTGGCCGCCGCACGCGCGCTCGACCGGGTACTTCTGGCAAACAGTTACGTCATCCCGCAATTCTACCGCGGTGAGATGTTCATCGCTTACTGGAACACGCTTATCCGTCCGGAAAACCTGCCCCAATATGGTGTCGGTTTTCCCGATGCATGGTGGTCCAGCCAAGCCGGAAACTGACGCCGGCCTTGCTTTCGTGGCGAAGGCTTGATTCACATAGGGCGAGACGAATCGCTTAAAGCGCAGGCAGGCGCTTTCAGGAAAGGACCGGGTTTGACAGAAACGAAAACCGCTGACGTATCGGCCGGGAGCAGAGGCTGATGGGCGCCTATATCCTCAGACGTCTGGCGCTGATGATCCCGACCATCATCGGCATTATGGGCATTTCGTTTCTCGTCATCCAGTTCGCGCCGGGCGGGCCGGTGGAACAGGTCGTCGCGCAATTGACCGGGCAGGGCGACAGCGCCTCCGACCGGCTATCGGGCGGCGGCGATCTCATGGGCCAGTCCGGCGGTTTCGATGATAGCGGTTCGAAATATCGCGGTGCGCAGGGTCTCGATCCGGAACTGATCGCCAAGCTCGAAAAACAGTTCGGCTTCGACAAGCCGCCGCTCACCCGTTTTCTCGAAATGATGTGGAATTACATCCGCTTCGATTTCGGTGACAGCTTCTTCCGCAATTCCTCGGTGATCGATCTCATCATCGACAAGCTGCCGGTCTCGGCCTCGCTCGGCTTCTGGATCCTGATCATTTCCTACATCATCTCCATTCCGCTCGGCATCAAGAAGGCCGTGTCCGACGGTTCGACCTTTGATGTCTGGACCTCGGGCATCATCATCATCGGTTATGCCGTGCCAAGCTTCCTGTTCGGTATCCTGCTCATCGTCCTCTTCGCCGGCGGATCCTTCTTCGACTGGTTTCCGCTCCGGGGGCTGGTGTCGGATAATTTCGACCAGCTGAACTGGTGGCAGAAGATCATCGACTATTTCTGGCATCTTACACTGCCGTTGATCGCGCTGTCGCTCTCTGCCTTCGCGACGACGACGCTTTTGACCAAAAACTCCTTCATCGACGAGATCAAGAAGCAATATGTCATCACCGCCCGAGCCAAGGGTCTTACGGAACGCAAGGTTCTCTACGGCCATGTCTTCCGCAACGCGATGCTGATCGTGATCGCCGGCTTTCCCGGCGCCTTCATCTCGGCCTTCTTCACCGGATCGCTGCTGATCGAGAATATCTTCTCGCTCGACGGTCTAGGTCGCCTCGGTTATCTCTCGGTCGTCAACCGTGACTACCCGATCGTGTTCGGCACGCTCTTCATCTTCTCACTGATGGGCCTCCTGGTCGGCCTCATTTCCGACCTGATCTATACATGGATCGATCCACGTATCGATTTCGAGCGGAGGGATGTGTGATGACACTTGCCCATACCGCCGAAACGGAAACGCTGGTAAAATCGAAGCGCCCGTGGTTTTCGCCGACCACCAAGCGCCGCTGGCAGAATTTCAAGGCAAACCGGCGCGGTTACTGGTCCTTCTGGCTGTTCCTGATCCTGTTTTTCCTGAGCCTGATTGCGGAATTCATCGCCAATGACAAACCCATTCTCGCTTCCTACAAGGGCGAGTTGCTGGTGCCGGTCATGGTGGATTATCCGGAGGAAAAATTCGGCGGGTTCCTTGCCCAGACCGATTACAAATCCTCCTTCATTCAGGATGAGATCAACGCCAATGGCTGGATGATCTGGCCGCCAATCCGCTATTCCTATCAGACGGTCAATTCCAATATTCCCCATTCGGCGCCCACTGCGCCCTTCTGGCTGATGGATAAAAAGGATCGCTGCTCGGCTTACCCGCAGGGCGATGCCGATCCCGGCTGCACGCTTGGCAATCTCAACTGGCTCGGAACCGACAATCAGGCCCGCGACGTCACGGCGCGGATGATCTACGGTTTCCGCATTTCCGTGCTGTTCGGCCTGACGCTGACCATCGCGTCGGCCCTTGTCGGCGTCACTGCCGGTGCTATCCAGGGTTATTTCGGCGGTTGGACTGACCTCTTGTTGCAGCGTTTCATCGAAATCTGGTCGTCCATGCCGGTGCTCTACATCCTGCTCATCATCGCGGCCATCCTGCCGCCGGGCTTCTTCGTGCTGCTCGGCATCATGCTGCTCTTTTCATGGGTCGGCTTCGTCGGCATCGTGCGCGCCGAATTCCTGCGGGCCAGAAACTTCGAATATGTCCGCGCCGCCCGTGCGCTTGGCGTCGGCAACTGGACAATCATGTTCCGCCACCTTCTGCCCAACGCCATGGTGGCGACGCTGACCTTCCTGCCCTTCATCTTATCCGGTTCGATCACGACGCTGACCTCGCTCGATTTCCTCGGCTTCGGCATGCCGCCCGGATCGCCGTCGCTGGGCGAGATGATCGCGCAGGGCAAGAACAATCTTCAGGCCCCCTGGCTTGGCCTCACTGCGTTTTTCACCATGTCCATCATGCTCTCACTGTTGATTTTCGTCGGTGAAGCGGTGCGCGACGCCTTCGATCCACGCAAGACGTTCCGGTGATCGCCATGACGGAAACAAAGACCCAACCGCTTCTCTCCGTCCGCGATCTCTCCGTCGCTTTTCATCAGGGCGGCGCGACGAGCATCGCCGTCGACCACGTCTCCTTCGATCTGATGCCGGGCGAAGTCGTCGCTCTCGTCGGCGAGTCCGGTTCCGGCAAATCGGTCACGGCGAATTCCATTCTCAAATTGCTGCCCTATCCGGCGGCAAGCCATCCCTCGGGGAAAATCCTGTTCGACGGCAAGGACATGCTGACTTTGCCGGAACGCTCCCTGCGCGCGGTCCGCGGCAACGACGTCACCATGATTTTCCAGGAGCCGATGACCTCGCTCAACCCGCTCCACACCATCGAGCGGCAGATCGGCGAGATTCTGGAACTGCATCAGGCAATCACCGGAGCGCAGGCACGGGCGCGCACGCTGGAACTGCTGCTGCAGGTGGGTATCCGCGAACCGGAAAAGCGCCTGAAGGCCTATCCGCATGAACTGTCCGGCGGCCAGCGGCAGCGCGTGATGATTGCCATGGCGCTTGCCAACCGGCCGAAACTGCTGATCGCCGACGAACCGACGACGGCGCTCGACGTGACGGTTCAGGCCCAGATTCTCGAGTTGCTCGGCGATCTGAAAAGGCAGCACGGCATGTCCATGCTGTTCATCACCCACGATCTTGGCATCGTTCGCAAATTTGCGGATCGCGTCTGCGTCATGACCAAGGGCAAGATTGTCGAGACTGGCACCGTGGAGCAGGTTTTCAACGATCCGCAGCACGCCTATACGCGCCATCTTCTGGCGGCAGAGCCGAAGGGCGAGCCTCCCCATTCCGACGCCAGCAAACCCGTGGTCATGCAGGGCGACGATATCAAGGTCTGGTTTCCCATCAAGGCGGGGCTGATGCGCCGGGTGGTCGACCATGTGAAGGCGGTGGACGGTATCGATATTACCCTGCGTGCCGGCCAGACGGTCGGCGTGGTGGGCGAATCCGGCTCCGGCAAGACGACGCTCGGCCTTGCGCTCTCGCGGTTGATTGCCTCACAAGGGCGTATCAGCTTTATCGGCCAGTCGATCGACCACTATTCCTATGAAATGATGAAGCCGCTGAGAAACCGGCTGCAGGTGGTGTTTCAGGATCCCTATGGGTCGCTCAGCCCACGCATGTCGGTCGGCGAAATCGTCGCCGAGGGCTTGAAGGTGCATGAGCGGTCTCTGTCTGCCGACGAGCGCGATACGCGTGTCGCCACCGCGCTGGAAGAGGTCGGTCTCGACCCCGCGACGCGCTGGCGGTATCCGCACGAATTTTCCGGCGGCCAGCGCCAGCGCATCGCCATTGCCCGCGCCATGGTGCTGAAACCGCGTTTCGTCATGCTGGATGAGCCGACATCCGCGCTTGACATGAGCGTGCAGGCGCAGGTGGTCGATCTGCTGCGCGATCTGCAGGCGAAGCACGAACTCGCCTATCTCTTCATCAGCCACGATCTGAAGGTCGTGAAGGCGCTCGCCAACGACCTGATCGTCATGCGCCATGGCAAGGTGGTGGAGAGCGGCCCGGCGGCGGAAATCTTCGCCGACCCGCAGCAGGACTATACCAAGGCGCTGCTGGCGGCCGCCTTCAACATCGAAGCGATGAAAACGAAGGCGATAAGCCAGTAGGCCGCATTGCTGTTTCTGTTAAGGTGATGATTTTTATGTTGCTTCGCGGAAAATGCCGACCCATGTTGAGGGGCATGTGATGCGGAAACGGATTGATTGTCATGGCAGCGGATGTGATCGTTTTGGGGGCAGGGATCATCGGGGTCTCCATCGCCCTGCAACTGGCCCGCAGGGGTAAGTCGGTGGTGCTGGTCGACCGGCGCGGGCCGGGTGAGGAGACCTCCTTCGGCAATGCCGGGCTGATTCAGAGAGAAGGCGTCGTGCCTTATACCTTCCCGCAGGATCTCGCCCTGTTGCTGCGCTATTCCCTTAACAACAGCATCGATGCCCGCTATCACCTCTCCGCTTTGCCGAAGATTGCGCCTTTTCTCGGCCGCTATTGGTACAATTCCGCAGCCTCGCGCCACGCGGCAATTGCCCGCGCCTATGCGCCGCTGATCGAGCATTCGGTTTCGGAGCACAATATCCTGATCGAGGAGGCGAAAGCCGGCGATCTGATCGTCAAGAACGGCTGGATGGAGGCGTACAGAACCGCCGCGAGGCGGGATGCCGATTTTGCTTTCGCCGAGCGTCTGGCGCGTGACCACGGTATTTGCCATACGAAACTCGACGCCGAGGAACTTGCCGCAGCCGAACCGCATCTCAGCCATGATTTCGTCGGCGGCCTGAAATGGAACGATCCCTGGTCGGTGCGTGATCCGCATGCGCTGACGCTCGCTTATGTTCGGCTGTTCGAGAGCCTTGGCGGAAGTTTCGTCCGCGGTGATGCCTCCACCCTCAGCCAGACGGTGAGCGGTTGGACGGTGCGCACCGAAACCGGCGCGGTCGAGGCCGAACATGCCGTGGTGGCGCTAGGCCCCTGGGCAGACACCGTCACGGAACGGCTGGGTTACCGCTTTCCGCTCGGCGTGAAACGCGGTTACCACATGCATTATGCGCCGCAGGAGGGCACGAAGCTCAATAACTGGCTGATCGACGCCGAGCGCGGTTATTTCCTCGCGCCGATGCGAAAGGGCATCCGCCTGACGACGGGCGCGGAATTTGCCGAACGCGATGCACCGAAATCTCCCGTGCAGATCGAGCGGGCAGAGCGGGTGGCGCGCACCGTCTTTCCTCTCGGCGGCCGGCTGGATGCGGAACCGTGGATGGGTGCGAGGCCCTGCACGCCGGATATGATGCCGATAATCGGCAGAGCGCCGCGCCATAAAACATTGTGGTTTGCTTTCGGCCACGCCCACCATGGCCTCACACTTGGGCCGATCACCGGCCGTGTGCTGGCGGAAACCATGCTTGGCGAAACGTCGGTTATCGCCATCGACGCCTATCGCCCGGAAAGGTTCAATCCCTGATAGCTAAATCCGCTGGCCTTCCGGGGACAGGCCACGTAACATGGTCGCGTGCAAAGGGAAAAGGGGCAAAACGTCATCATGGTGGCGAGGTTTCTCATCTATCAGCAGCAGGACGACTTTCGTTAGCGCAACTCGCTGCGCATGAAACGAGATGGAAACGGCTTGCTGGTGCATGATGGATGATATTGAAAACGCAAAGAAATTTTTCGCCGATAATCCCGATATCGAAATTCTCGAAGCTTTCGTCATAGATGCGAACGGCGTGCCGCGCGGCAAGTGGATTCCGCGCGAACGGGCAATTGACGTTCTTGAGAAAGGAATGGCCATTCCCCGTTCGGTCTATGCGCTGGATATCTGGGGCCGGGATGTGCATGCTGCAGGTCTTGCGGAAGGCACGGGCGATCCGGACGGTTTTTGTTTCCCCGTTCCAGGCACGCTGTCGCGCGTGACATGGCTTGGCCGCCCAACGGCACAGGTTCTGCTGGCAATGAAAAACCCGGATGGAACCGGCTTTTATGGCGATCCGCGCCATGTGCTGGCGCAGGTTCTGGGCGCCTATAAAAAGGCCGGCCTCACCCCGGTCGTGGCGACCGAACTGGAGTTTTACCTGATCGATCCCGTCCGCTCCGCGCTCGATCCCGTTCGTCCGCCGCACAGCCGTGAGGGTCGGTGGCATACGGGCCAGACACAGGTTCTGTCGATTTCCGAACTGCAGGATTTCGAGGACGTCTTCCATGATATTGCCACGGCCTGCCGCGCACAGGGCGTGCTAGCCGATACGACGTTGCGGGAGAATGGTCCCGGCCAATATGAGATCAATCTCAACCATGTGCCGGATGCATTGCAGGCGGCTGATTTCGCCGTCTTCCTGAAACGCATCGTCAAGGGCGTGGCGCGGCGGCATGATCTCGACGCCACCTTCATGGCCAAGCCTTACGGGTTGCAGGCCGGCAATGGCATGCACGTGCATTTTTCCGTTCTCGACAGGGATGGCAGGAACATCTACGCCGGAGAGGACGGTCCATCGGATGCCTTGATGCATTCGGTCGGCGGCCTCTTGGAAAACATGGGTGAAAGCATGGCGATCTTCGCACCCCATGCCAATTCCTATCGTCGCCTGACACCCAGCGAACACGCACCGACCTACGCCTCCTGGGGCATCGACAACCGCTCGGCGGCTGTGCGTGTCATCGTTGCCAGCAAGGCCGCGACGCGTATCGAACACCGGGTCGCCGGCGCCGATACCAATCCCTATCTGGTCCTCGCGATGATCCTCAGCGCTGCGCTTGCCGGCATGAAGGAGAAGCGCCAGCCTGGTGGCGCGATTGCCGGCGACAGCCACGCGATCAATCACGAGCCGCTGCCCACCAACTGGGACTATGCGTTGCAGCGCTTCACGCGGTCGAGCTTTGCCTATGCGACGCTTGGCCAGAAGTATCGCACGCTGTTTTCCGCCTGCAAACAGCAGGAGCTTTCCGAATTTTCCCTGCGTGTAACCGACGTCGAATATGACGCCTATATCAGGACGGTGTGAAATGGCTGAGGTAACGAACATTCCCAATCCCGGCCACACATCGTCATGGTATGCGGCCTCCGCCAATGTCAAAACCGTGCGGCCGACGCTCGAAGGCGCGCTAGACGCTGATGTCTGCATCATCGGCGGTGGCTTTACCGGCATTTCCGCCGCGCTGGAACTCAGTGAGCGCGGCTATTCCGTCATCGTTCTGGAAGGCGTCCGCGTCGGCTTCGGCGCTTCGGGCCGCAATGGCGGCCAGATCGTCAACGGCTATAGCCGCGATCTCGAGACCATCGCTGGCCGCTATGGGCATGACAAGGCGGTGAAACTCGGCGAAATGTCGCTTGAAGGCGGCGCGATCATCCGCAACCGCATCGCCAAATACGCCATCGATTGCGATCTGGTCGATGGCGGTTTCTTCGCCGCCTTCACGCCGAAACAGATCCGCGAGATGGAGGCTCACAAAACCCATTGGGAGAAACATGGCCATGGCGGGCTTGAAATGGTCTCGAAGGCGAATGTCGGCCAGTATGTGAAGACCGATCGATATGCCGGTGGCATGATCGACCGCTTCGGCGGGCATATTCACCCGCTCAATCTGGTACAGGGCGAAGCGGCGGCGGCGGAAAGCCTCGGTGCTCGCATATTCGAAAATTCGCGGGTCATTGCGGTGGAGCAGAGCGCAAACCCCGTGGTGCGCACGGCAACAGGCAGCGTCAAGACGAAATATGTCCTCGTCTGCGGCAACGCCTATCTCGGCAAACTCTTGCCGGAAATCGGCGACCGCATGATGCCGGTCTCAAGCCAGGTCATGGCGACGGAGCCGCTCGATGCCGATCTGATCGAGGCCCTTCTGCCCGCCAATTATTGCGTTGAGGATGCCAACTACATTCTCGATTATTACCGCCGGACCTCCGACAATCGCCTGCTCTATGGCGGCGGCATCGGTTACGGCGGCAGCGATCCGGCCGATCTGACGGGCGCGATCCGCCCGAACATGCTAAAAACCTTCCCGCAACTGGAAAAAACGAAAATCGACTTTGCCTGGAGCGGAAATTTCGCGCTGACCCTGACGCGCATTCCGCACATGGGCAGGCTATCGGACAATATCTATTTCTCGCATGGCGACAGCGGCCATGGTGTTACGACAACCCATCTGCTTGGCAAGATACTGGGCGAGGCCGTTGCCGGCCACGCCGAACGTTTCGATATCTGGAGTTCGCTGCCGAATTATCCGTTCCCCGGCGGCAAGACCTTCCGGGTGCCGCTGACCGTGCTTGGCGCATGGTGGTACGGCCTGCGCGACAGGCTCGGATTTTAGAACGTTACCGTCTTCAAACCGGAAAGTGCGTTATTCGCAATATCCTCCGGTGTGGCATCGATGCTGACGGTCACGACGCCCGGTTCGCCGGTCGGCACTTCCAGCGTGGCAAGCTGGGTCTGCAGCAGCGAAAGCGGCATGAAATGGCCCTTGCGCTCACCCATGCGCCGGCTGAGAAGCTCCAGGCTGCCATCCAGATAAACGAAAGCCAGCGGGCCGCCGGTGGCCTTGCGAAGGCGGTCGCGATAGATTTTCTTAAGCGCCGAGCAGGAAACGACGACACCATCGCTTTCGCTGCCCTTGCGCAGTTCCGCGCCGATCAGATCGAGCCAGGGCCAACGGTCTTCGTCCGTCAGCGGAATACCTTCGGACATTTTTTCGACATTGGATTTCGGGTGCAGCTTGTCGCCCTCTATGAAGGCAATGCCCAGTTTCTCCGCCACTGCTTCCGCGACTGTGGACTTGCCGGAGCCGCTCACTCCCATCACGACAATTGCCTGTGTCACCCGCACCTCGAATGTTTCTGTTTCGACCGTCAGCCCCTATCATGTGCGGCAGGCATCGGGAATATAAAAATGCGGGGGCTTGCACTGTGTCAGTGCCCGGTTTTGCGCGCCGCAGTCTTTTCCATGGCGGAAAAGGCCGCGTGAATCAGGATCGCCAGCGCCGCAACGATCAGCCCGCCCTGAAGAATGAAGGCCAGATTGTTGGATTGCAGGCCAGCAATGATCACTTCGCCGAGGGTGCGCGCCGCGACTGTCGAGCCGATGGTCGCGGTCGAAAGGCTGATGACCGCCGAAAGCCGGATGCCGGCGAGAATGGCTGGAAGGGCAAGCGGCAACTCCACTTTGACAAGGCGTTGCCAGCCGGTCATGCCGCTTCCTCTCGCGGCGTCCATCACCGTGGCCGGCAGGGTGGTCAGCCCGGTCAGCGTATTTTCGAACACCGGCAGAAGCGCATAAAGAAACAGGGCGATGAGCGTGGGTTTTTCGCCAAAACCCATCATCGGCACGGCCAGCGCCAGCACCGCCACCGGCGGAAATGTCTGGCCGATATTGACGATGCTGCGCGACAGCGGCAGGAAATCCGTCCCGAAGGGCCGGGTGACAAGCACCGCGAGCGCCCCCGCCGTGAGCGTGGCCAGTCCGGTCGCGATCGCAACGGTGGTCAGATGCGAGAGCGTCAGGGAAAAGAGGTTGGCCTGCGTGTAGATGGCCGGCGCATTGGCCTGCACGAAAGGGCGGAAGATCGGTGCGAAGATTTGCGGCGCGGCAAGAAAGATGATCAGCGCCAGCACCAGAAGCCCGAGAGAAAAAAATGAGAAGGCGTTTTTCATGGGGCGCCAGTGGCACGCTGGAGGAGAACGTCACGTCGCACCAGGCCGATGGGTCGCCCATCGTCTTTTATGACAGGCAAGACATCGCAGCCCGCCCATAACATGGCCGAAAGGGCATCGCGTTGGCTGGTGCCTTCGGTGAGAGGGGCACCTTCGGCACTTCCCGGCTCCACGATATCAGCGACGGAGAGAACCGAAAGCAGTTTCAGCGCGCGTTCGTTTTCGCCGATCATCGTGCGGACGAAATCTGTCGCCGGTTTCAGCACCAGCTCCGCCGGCGGGCAATCCTGCACGATGCGACCCTTGTCCATCACGGCAATGCGATCCGCCAGATGAAAAGCCTCGTCCATATCGTGCGTGACGAGAACGATGGTGACGCCGAGCTTCTTCTGGATATCGAGAAGGTCGTTCTGGGCCTTGGCGCGGATCACCGGGTCCAGCGCGCCGAAGGGTTCGTCCATCAGGAGAATGTTGGGCTCGGCGGCCAATGCACGGGCTACGCCGACACGTTGCTGCTGGCCGCCGGAAAGCTCATGCGGAAAACGATCCGCATAAAGTGCGGGATCAAGCTGGAAGAGTTGCATGAGTGCATCGATCTTGGCCTTTATGCGCTTGCGATCCCAGCCGATCAGCTGCGGAACAGTCGCAATATTTTCGGCCACCGTCCGGTGCGGAAAAAGGCCATGGCCCTGAATGGCGTAGCCGATCTGGCGGCGCAGCTTGAAGCCGGGTATGGCGCTGACATCCTCACCGTCGATACGGATCGTGCCGGAGGTGGGCTCCACCAGCCGGTTTATCATGCGCAGCAGGGTGGTTTTTCCCGAGCCGGAGGTGCCGACGATGACGGTGACGGTGCGCGGCGCGACAGTCAACGATACCTGATCAACGACGGCTGCATCGCCATATCGTTTCGTGATGGTGTCGATTTCGATCATGCCTTTTGCCTTCCGCCTGCGCTGAAGAGATTGCTGTCGATGAGGGCGTCGAGTGTTATCGCAGCGGCAAAGCCGAGAAGAACCGTCGGCACGGTGCCGAGCAGCACGAGGTCCATCGCCGTCTGTCCGATGCCCTGAAATACGAAAACGCCAAAGCCGCCGCCGCCGATCAGGGCGGCGATCGTCGCCAGGCCGATATTCTGCACCAGCACGATGCGGATGCCGGTGAGGATGACTGGCATGGCCAGCGGAAACTCCACCCGCAGCAGCCGTTGCACCGGCGTCATGCCAAGCCCGCGCGCCGCTTCCCGGACCGCCTGCGAAACACCGGAAAGACCAACCACCGTGTTGGAAACCACCGGCAGCAGCGAATAGAGAAACAGCGCCACGAAAGCGGGCGCCATGCCGATGCCGGCAATGCCGATTTTCGCGGCACCCGGCACAGTGGCCGCGATCCACCCGAGCGGGGCGATCAAAAGGCCGAAAAGCGCGATGGAGGGAATGGTCTGGACGATGTTGAGGCTGTTCAGTACGCCTGCGCGTAACCGCTCGACCTTGTAACAGAGTATCCCCAGGGGAATGCCCACTACGGTCGCCGCGATCAGCGAGCCGATGGCAAGTTCCACGTGCCGCAAAGCCTCGGTCCAGAATGTATCGGCCCGGCCGGTATATTCCTTGATGATGGAGAGGTCGTTCCAGAGGCCGCTTGTCAGCACGGCCGAGAGCGCGGCGATGGCCACCAGCAGCAACAAAATCCGGGCAGCGGGCTTCGGCTCAAGACGCGCAATGCAATCCGTGGCGAGCAGAGCCAGCCCGGCAAATATCAGCCAAAAACCGCTGCCAGGTGAAACGCGGGCAAAACCGTTACCCTCCGGCGTGAGGAAAGAAGCCGCCTGCCCGACGAAAACCGCCAGCGCCGCAAGACTGACCAGCGCGAATGCGAGTTTCAATCGCGTGGGAAAGCGGAAAAAGGCGATGAAGGCTGCAAGAAGAACGACGGTAGTGAGAACAGTTGCAGCCGAACCCGGAAGAGCTTCGAAGACCGTTCGTGTCTCGCCCTGAACGATCCGGTTGGCACGGAATGTCATGAAAGGCGACGCAAAAAGCGCATAAAGAAGCAGGCACGAAATCACCACGCCCACTTTGTCAGGCCATTTCGTCAAATCCTGCTCCCCTGTCTTCTCGCCCATGTACTCTAAATTGGGACGGGACCACGGGAACGCACCGGTTCCCGCAACCCGCTCCGGCGCCGCGAGCGGTTACTTGACGAAGCCGTTCTTTGTCAGAAAGTCGAGCGCCACGGTCTTGGCCTGTTCGCCGCCCACCTGAACGCGGGCGTTCAAATCCTGCAGCGTTGCCAGATCGAGTTTTTCGAACACCGGTTTCAGCAACTCTTCGATATTCGGGTGCTTTTTCAGAACCTCTTCGCGAATGATAGGCGCTGGCTGATAGACTGGCTGCACATGTTTGTCGTCCTCCAGCACCACAAGACCGGAGGGTGCGATGCCGCCATCCGTGCCATAGACCATGGCGGCATTGGCATTGTTGGTCTGGTTGGCGGCGGCGGCGATGGTGGCCGCGGTGTCGCCGCCGGAAAGCGTGATCAGCTGGTCAGGCTTCATGGTGAAGCCATAGGTGGTCTGAAATGCAGGGAGTGCGGCGGCGGAGTTGACGAATTCGGAAGACGCGGCAAGGACGACTTCGCCGCCATCGGCAACATATTTGCCGAAATCGGAAAGCGTCTTCAAATTGTTCTTTTCGGCGACATCCTTGCGCAGAGCAATCGCCCAAGTGTTGTTTGCCGGCGATGGCGTCAGCCAGACGATCTTGTTGGCATCGAAGTCGAGTGTTTTCGCCTCTTCATAGCCCTTGGCTGCATCTTTCCAGAGCGGATCGTCCGCCTTGGAGAAAAAGAACGCGGCGTTGCCGGTATATTCCGGGTAGATGTCGATTTCGCCCGCGGTGATCGCTTTTCGCACAACCGGCGTGGCGCCAAGCTGGATGCGATCCGTCGTTTCGATCTTGTTCTGGTTGAGGACGGCGAGGATGATGTTTCCGAGAACACCGCCTTCCGTGTCGATTTTCGACGACACGACCACCTGCGCCTGAGCGATGGAAACAGAAAGGGCAAGCGCAAGTCCGGCGCCCGTCAACGTCATCAAGCGGTTCATGAATGTTCCTCCGGTGGGTCAGCCTGCCGAACAGGCGAAAGATCGCCGCCGCAATTGCGGCAGAATATAAACGGGCGGGAGGAAAAATGGTTGCATGCCACCTGCGTTTTCGCGTCGATGGCTCCGGCTATACGCCGATGGTCAGGTTTCGCCGTCGCGCTTGCGTGCATCCTTGCCCATGACGAGCGGCATGAGAACGGAAAGAAACAGGAGTCTGACGACGTGGTGGGAGCCGACATAGGCGGTATCGGCATGCATCATCACCGCCATCGCCGCCATGGTCTCCAGGCCGCCCGGCGAATAGGCGATCATGACGGCATTCAGCGGAACGCCGGTCACGCCGGAAATCATCCAGGCAATGCTTCCGGCAATCAGCATCACGGCGATGGTAACGATGAAGCCCGCCAGAAAGCCTTTCCGCACGTCCATCAGTGAGACATTCGAAAAGCGCGTGCCGATAAGGCAGCCGATCAGCACATAGACGGGCAGGCTGAGCCAAGTGGGAACGCCGCCTTCGGTAAGGCCGGTAATGTGGGTGCCGATGGAAATGGCGACGCCGCCAAGCAGCAGCGCGGCCGGAAACTTCCAGCGCAGGAAAAGCCAGCCGGTCAGAAGCGATGCGCCGATGGTCAGCGCCAGCGTGAAAAGGCCCATTGGCGGGTTGGCCACAAGCGGTTCCGTGCTGACGAGATCGAAATATTCGACGATCAGCGGCACGGAAAGCGTCAGCGCCAGCACCCGCACGCTTTGCACGATGCTGACGGTCGCCAGGTCGCTTTTCGTCTCGGCGCCGAGGCTGATGATATAGCTGAGATGACCGGGAGAGGCGCCCAGCATCGCCGTTGTCCGGTCGTAACCGAAGCCGTAATGCAGGATCCAATAGGCGACATAGAGCATGATAACGACAGCGACGAGCACAACGACGAAGCTCAGGGGCCATGTTTTTGCCGCGTCGATCACGGAGGGCGTCACGCTCGTTCCCATGGAAATGCCGACGACGACGAAACAGGCATTGCGGATGAAGGCGGGAACGCCAAGCCTTACACCGGCCAGCCCCGTGATCGTCACGGCAAGCGCCGGGCCGGAAAGAAAAGGTGCCGGAATATCGATAAGGCTGGCGAGTAGCGCCCCTATGCTGCCGACGAGTGCGGTGAGCGCAAATGTATGGAATTCAGGCTTGATGATCATTGCGACGCTGATTGGTTGCTTGAAAAAGCTCGCGACCAAATGCGCCGCTTCCATTCGCGACGTCAACACGCAGGATCAAAAATATTACATTTCATGCGTATTCTATAAAAGAAAAGCCCGTGGCCTGAAGGACACGGGCTATGGCAATTGCCGATGCGGCAATGGGACGGTCAGGCAGCCGGAAGGGCGGCGATCTTCGGCATTTCCGTATCGAGGCCCAGCAGGAAGTTGATCTGGGGCCGCGCCTTGACGAGATCGTCGATCGAATATTCCGCCAGAACGTCGAAAAAGGCATTAAGCGCCTTGCGAAGCGCCGAATTGAGGCCGCAGCTATCCACAAGCGGACACTCCACAGCACCGTCCTCGAAGCATTCCGCCATGGCGAAGCTGTCTTCAGTCACTTTCACCACGTCGAACAGGCTGATCTTTTCGGCGGGTTTGCCAAGGCGCACGCCGCCGTTGCGACCACGCACGGTTTCCACCAGACCCGCCTTGTTGAGCGGCTGCAGGATTTTGAACAGGAACAGCTCCGAAACGCCATAGGCCTTGGCGATCTCGGGAATGCGGCTCAGATGGCCTTCATTGGCGGCGCAATACATCAACATGCGAACGGCATAGTTGGTCTGTTTGGTCAAGCGCATGCTGGTCTCCTAACTCTCAATGTGGAGTTATATAGTCTCTTTTTCAGTTTAGAACAATTCCAGAAACTGAAAAAACTGGCACCCATCCGATATTTCTCGAACAGCCTTGTTGACCGTCCGGATGATTCATGAACAAACAAGTCAAGAATCGGAATGTAATGGAGGCATTCATAATGGCAAGCTTGAAATCATACTTTTCCGCTGCCGTTTTTTCAGGGCTGACGATCCTTGTCGCCGCGCCTGTCGCTTTGGCTGAGGGGGAGGTTAACGTCTATTCTTATCGCCAGCCTGAATTGATCCAGCCGCTGCTCGATGCTTTCACGAAGGAAACCGGGATAGAGGCGAATGTGCTTTTTCTCGACAAGGGGCTGGTGGAACGCATTCAGGCCGAGGGCGTCAATTCGCCCGCGGATGTGCTGCTGACGGTCGATATCGCCCGTCTCGTCGAGGCTAAGGAGGGCAAGGTTACCCAGCCGGTCCTCAACGATCCCGTCATCGAAAAGGATATCCCCGCCAATCTGCGCGATCCCGAGGGCGAATGGTTTGGCCTCACCACGCGCGGCCGGGTGGTCTATGCGTCGAAGGAAAGGGTGACCCAGAAGGACATTACCTATGAGGAGCTTGCCGATCCGAAATGGAAGGGCAAGATCTGCATTCGCGACGGCCAGCATTCCTATAATATCGCGCTGATCGCCTCGATGATCGCCCATCACGGCGTCGATTATACCCGCACATGGCTGACCGGCCTGAAGAACAATCTTGCTCGCAAGCCTGACGGAACCGACCGCAGCCAGGCGAAATCGATCTTTTCCGGTGAATGCGATATCGCGCTCGGCAACACCTATTATGTCGGCTTGATGCTGACCAATGATCGCGAGCCGGAAGAAAAGGAATGGGCCGGATCGGTGCGGGTGATCTTCCCCAATGCGGGCGATCGCGGCACACATGTAAATATCTCCGGCATGGCGCTGACGAAATACGCCCCCAACAAAGACAATGCGCTGAAGCTTATGGAATTCCTGGCCTCGCGCGAGGCGCAGGAAATCTATGCCAAGCAGGTCTTCGAATATCCGGTGCTGCCCGGCGCGGAGCCATCCGATGTCGTGAAGGGCTTCGGCCCCATCAATCCGGACAAGCTGCCGCTGACGGACATAGCCGCCCATCGCAAGCAGGCGTCCGAACTGGTGGATGAAGTGGGTTTCAACGACGGCCCGACCAACTGATCCCGGCGCAGCCCTTACCGCCCAGCCGAAATCCAATAAAAAGCCCCGCTGTTTTCCAGCGGGGCTTTTGCTTGTGTACCGGCTTCCCGGCTTACTTCATTGTCGGCATCACGAATTCAGCGCCCGACTTGATACCCGACGGCCAGCGCGAGGTGATCGTCTTGGTCTTTGTCCAGAACTTGATCGAATCCGTCCCGTGCTGGTTGAGGTCGCCGAAGCTCGAAGCCTTCCAGCCGCCGAAGGAGTGATAGGCGAGCGGAACCGGGATCGGAACGTTGATGCCGATCATGCCGATGTTGATGCGGCTTGCGAAGTCGCGGGCGGCATCGCCGTCGCGGGTATAGATCGCGACGCCATTGCCATATTCATGCTTCATCGGCAGTTCCAGCGCGTCTTCGTAATTCTTGGCGCGAACGACGGAGAGAACCGGTCCGAAGATTTCCGTCTTGTAGATGTCCATGTCAGGAGTGACATGGTCGAACAGGCAGCCGCCGACAAAATAGCCGTCTTCATAACCCTGCAGCTTGAAGTCGCGGCCATCGACCAGAAGCTTTGCGCCCTGTTCGACACCGCTGTCGATCAGACCCTTGACACGCGTCTGCGCTTCCTTGGTGACAAGCGGACCCATATCGGCCTTGTCATCGGTATAGGGGCCAATCTTCAGCGCCTCGATCTGCGGGATGAGCTTTTCAACGAGGCGATTTGCCGTTTCTTCGCCAACCGGAACCGCAACGGAAACCGCCATGCAACGCTCGCCGGCGGAACCGTAACCTGCGCCCATCAAGGCGTTTACCGCCTGGTCGAGATCGGCATCCGGCATGATGATCATGTGGTTCTTCGCACCGCCGAAGCACTGCGCGCGCTTGCCGTTCATGGCGGCCGTGCCATAGACATAGCGGGCGATCGGCGTCGAACCGACGAAGGAGACCGCGCCGATATCGGGATCGGTCAGGATGGCGTCGACGGCGCCCTTGTCACCGTTGACGACGTTCAGGATGCCGGCCGGAAGACCGGCTTCGATCATCAGTTCGGCAAGACGGATCGGCAGCGACGGGTCGCGCTCGGAAGGCTTGAGGATGAAGGCGTTGCCGCAGGCAATTGCCGGCGCGAACATCCACATCGGGATCATGCCGGGGAAGTTGAACGGCGTAATGCCCGCGCCGATGCCAACCGGCTGGCGGATCGAATACATGTCAATCGCAGGGCCGGCACCCTCGGTGAATTCGCCCTTCTGCAGATGCGGAATGCCGCAGACGAATTCGCAGACTTCGAGGCCGCGCACGATATCGCCCTTGGAATCTTCAACGGTCTTACCATGCTCGCTGGAGAGCAGCACCGCCAGCTCGTTCATGTCGCGGTTCAGAAGTTCGACGAACTTGAAGAAAACGCGGGCGCGACGCTGCGGGTTGGTGGCGGCCCATTTCGGCTGTGCCGCTTTTGCGCTCTCAACAGCGCCGCGAAGCTCGGCATCGCTCGCAAGCGCGACAGTCGCCTGAACTTCGCCGGTGGCCGGGTTGTAGACATTGGATGTGCGACCGCTGGTGCCGGGCACATGCTTGCCATTAATGAAATGACCGATTTCCTTCATGGGTTTTCCTCCAGAATGTGATGGCGCAGCATTACCTTTCGATTTGCACAAATCAATCGCCTGAAATAAGCATCCATTGTGCAAAAATAGACACAAGGAGGGTGCCATGAACTGGGATGATGTGCGTTTGTTTCTAAGCGTGGCGCGAAGCGGCCAGTTTCTTTCGGCGGCGAGAAAGCTCGGTGTGAACCACGCCACCCTCAGCCGCCGTATTTCCGCGTTGGAAGCGGCCATCGGCACACAGCTCTTCCTGAGAAGCACCAATGGCTGCGAGTTGACGGAAGAGGGCCAGCGCCTTCTTGCCGGGGCCGAGCGCATGGAAACCGAAATGCTGAATGCCCAGGCAAATCTCGGCCGCGTCGATACGGCGGTGGCGGGAACGGTGCGCATCGGCGCGCCGGATGGTCTCGGCGTTTCCTTCCTCGCGCCGCGGCTTGGCCGGCTGACGGCGCGTTATCCCGATCTTAAAATCCAGCTCGTGCCGGTGCCACGCTCTTTCTCTCTGTCGCAGCGCGAGGCCGATATAGCCATCACCATCGAAAGGCCGGAGCAGGGCAGGCTGATGTTTTCGAAGCTCACCGATTATTCGCTGGGCCTCTATGCCTCGGCGGATTATCTGGCCGATTACGGAACGCCTGATGATGTCGAGGCACTGAAGCGCCACCGGCGGATCGGCTACGTTGAGGACCTGATCTTTTCGCCTTCACTGAACTTTACCGGTGAGATCATGCGCGACTGGGACGCCGCCTTTGAAATCTCCAGCGCGACCGGGCAGACCGAGGCGGTGCGTTCCGGTGCGGGCATCGGCATCCTGCACAATTACATCGCCGGGCAATATCCCGAACTGCTGAGGATCATGCCGCACCTCACCATCAGCCGGTCCTACTGGACGGCCTATCACGAATCCGCCCGTCAACTGGTCCGCGTCCGCACGGTGGTCGATTTTCTCCAGGAACTGGTGGCCGAAGAACGGCGAATCTTCACCTGACATCCAACACGCCGAGATTATTAGTACTATTAATTATTCCGGCCCGGCAGTTCGGGGCTTGACAAAGGATGGCTGGCTGGACGACCAATGCAGCCATTGGGAGAGATCGGAACTGACATGTCTATGATACGTAAGCTTTCGCCGACTGGCCTCGGCGTGGCCGTCATGCTGTTTGGAATGCTGCTTTTCGCACTGAACGACGCCATGGGGAAATGGCTCGTAGCCACCTATAGCCAGGGTCAGGTGATCCTCATTCGTAGTGCGGCGGCGCTTATTATCCTCGTTCCGATCGTCTGGCGTGCCGGCCTCTCCGGCCTTGTCAGAATTGAACGTCCCGGCCTTCAGTTTGCGCGCGTTTTCTTTTCCACCGCAGAGCTTTTCTGTTTCTATTTCGCGGTCGCGGCCCTCCCGCTCGCCGATGTCATGACCTATTGGCTTGCCGCCCCAATCTATGTGGCGGCGCTCTCGCCGTTTCTGCTCGGAGAAAAAGTGGGCTGGCGTCGCTGGACGGCCATTGCCATCGGTTTTGTCGGCGTTCTCATTGCGCTCAAACCCAGTTCGGCAAGCCTCACCTCCGCAGCATTGTTTTCGATCCTCGGCAGCGCCGCCTTTGCCTTCATGATGTTGTCTGGCCGCCAGCTGCGCAATACGCCGGATACGGTGCTTGCCTTCTGGCAGATCATCGGTGCGGCGCTTGCGGGCATTGTCGCGGTATTCCTCACGCCATCGGGATGGCTGCCGGTTCAGTCCAGTTTCGATCTCGCCTTCCTCGGTCTGCTCGGTGTCGTCGCCATGACGGCGCATGTGCTCGTCAATCGGGCGCTTAAACTTGCCGATGCCGCCACCGTCGCGCCGCTGCAATATACGCTGTTGCTCTGGGCGGTGATTTTCGGCTGGCTGTTCTTCGGCGATGTGCCGCAGACGAGTATCGTCGTCGGCGCGGGTCTGATCGTTCTTTCCGGCCTTTATATCTTCTTCCGCGAAAATACTCTCAAACGCCGCCGCGAAACCGCTGAAGACCTGGCCGCAGAGCAGGTTTGATCTTTCTCACAGCCTCGATCACGATCACGGGACTTGACGAAGGCGTGATCTTCAGGGAGTAAGAAAGAGCCCTGCGATGATTTGTCTCGCAACGGCAGAGGAAACAAAGGTGCCGGGCCCCTCTGGCGAGAGTTTTACGGCGCTCTCGCGATGTCGGTACCGCCTGCAAAAATTGGCCGGCGGATTAAAAACTATGAAAAACCTGAATGTGCTTCGCGCGCGTGCTTTCTGCGTGCGGCCTGACGCCCTGCGTCGGCCCCTGAACGCCCTCTTTATGGGAGGCGACCGGACATGAGCGCTGCCCAGAAAAACACGCTTACCTACTTCAAGTGGGCATTTATCGTCACCGTGGTCGGTTTGATCCTCGGCGGTTATCTCGGTTGGGAAATGACCGGTACGGTCGGCGGCACGGCGACGATCTTCTTCATCTGCGTCGTGCTGGCGGTGCTGGAAATCTCACTTTCCTTCGACAACGCCATCGTCAACGCCAATAAACTCAAGGATATGACACCGGTCTGGCAGCATCGCTTCCTGACCTGGGGTATCCTGATTGCCGTTTTCGGCATGCGTATCGTCTTCCCGCTGCTCATCGTGGTCGTCGCGGCCAATGTCGGCCCGTGGACGGCGATCGTCATGGCGGCCACTCAGCCGGAACGTTACGCGGAAATCATGCGTGACGCCCATCTGCCGATTGCGGCTTTCGGCGGCACCTTCCTGATGATGGTTGGTCTCAACTTCTTCTTCGACCATGAAAAGGACGTGCACTGGGTGCGCTGGATCGAGGAAAAGGCTGCAACCTATTCCTCCGTGAAGGGCATCGAGATTGCCTTCGTGCTGGTCGTCATGCTGATCTTTTCCCGCATCATCGGTGCTAGCGACAATCCGGAACTTGGTCCGGTCGCGGCCAACACCTTCTTCCATTCGGCGATCTGGGGTCTTTTGACCTTCCTGCTGGTGGAAGTCGTCGGCGGCATTCTCGACCGCAGCCAGGAAATGCTGGAAGGCGCGGCGAAAGGTGGCTTCGGTGCGTTTCTTTATCTCGAAGTGCTGGATGCCAGCTTCTCCTTCGATGGCGTTATCGGCGCTTTTGCGCTGACGCAGAATCTCTTCATCATCGCCATCGGCCTCGGTATCGGCGCCATGTATGTGCGTTCGATGACCATCATGCTGGTGGAGAAGGGAACCCTGGCGGAATATCGCTATCTGGAGCACGGCGCCTTTTATGCAATCCTCATCCTGTCCGTCATCATGTACGTGCAGACCATGGTGCATATTCCGGAGGTCATCACGGGCCTTGGCGGCGCTGGCCTGATCGGTATCTCGCTCTGGTCGTCGATCCGTTATAACCGGCGACAGAATGTCGATGCGGTCGATTCCGCCCGCGGCGCGGAGATCTGAGCCGCAATTAGCCATGCCTTCCGCTGTTGCGGCGGAAGGCAGTTTTTAAGCATTGAATTATTTTTTGCCTGTTTTTGTTGCTATTTGTCCTTTGCGAAAAATTTCGCCACAAGGCGGAGTTCCTGCCTTAAGTTACTGTTTTTACGATTATTTGTGTGCTGCATCAAAACTGGCACGCTTCCTGCATCTCATTCTGCAAGTCCAGAGGGGACATCATGGCTCGAAAACGGGTCAACAAATACCGCCGCGCCGCGCGATCTTTCTGATCTGCGCCGTGCGGCGGTTCTGTTTGTGCGGGATGGTTCTTGAGTTTTCCGTTCGGTTGAATGAAAACGATAAGATAACGACTGGAAGGGTCACGGTTTGCCTGCAGAATTGTCGCCCACGGAGGCCCTGGGTCTCTGGCATCGTGTATCCACGGCGCAGGTCATTGCCGATCAGCCGGATTTGACCTTGCGTCAAACCGCCATCCTGCTGCAGATTTATCTCGTGCCGCCGCCGCACACCGTGCGGGGTCTCGCCGCCATGCTGGGTGTGACCAAACCGGTCATTACCCGCGCCCTCGACAGTCTGGGTGCTCTTGGACTGGTCGACCGTGTTCGGGATGAGCGGGACAAGCGCAATGTCGTGATAAAACGCACACTAGCCGGTGCGCTTTATCTGGAAAAATTCGGCGATCTGATTATTGATCAGGCGCGCAAGATTTAACCCCTGGATGTGAAACCCATGATGCTCGACCGCCGCCTGAATGTCTTCCGCTCCGATCTCGCCGATGAAAAGCTGCAGGGTGTGGTGCAGGCCGAACGTTTTGTCAGCGGCTCGCCCGCGCAGATCGCGGTGCCGGTTGTTGGCCTGCGGCCCACGCCGGACGTTGCCGCCGGCATCGATACCGAGCTGCTGTCTGGCGAAACCATCCGTATTTTCGAGCACGCGAATGGCTGGGCATGGGTGCAGGCGGATGCAGATGGTTATGCCGGCTATGTGCCGGAAACGGCGATTGGCGATGTCGTTGTCGCCACCCATCGGGTGATTGCACCGCGCACGTTTCTCTATCCAGCCGCTGAATTGCGCAAACCGCCGGTCGCAGCGCTGTCCATGGGCAGTCTCATCCGCATCGTCGGCGAGGCGGAGACACGCGGCACCCGTTACCTGCTGACCGAAAAGGGCGAAGGCATCATCGCCGCCCATTGCCGCGCCCTGGATGCGGCGCTTGAGGAAGATTATGTGGCGGTGGCCCTGCGCTTTATCGAGACCCCCTATCTCTGGGGCGGCCGTTCCGGCTTCGGTATCGATTGTTCCGGCCTCGTGCAGCTTTCCATGGCCATGGCGGGCCGGCGGGTTCTGCGCGATACCGACATGCAGGTGAAGTCGCTCGGCGTCGAAATAGAGCGGGATGAATTGCGCCGCGGCGATCTCGTCTTCTGGAAGGGCCATGTCGGCCTCATGGAAAACGAGGAAATTCTGCTGCATGCCAATGGCCATACGATGAATGTCGCACGCGAAAATCTCGATGCGGCCATAGAGCGTATCGGCTGGCTGTACGAAAAGCCGACAGCTTTCCGCCGCCTGGAAGACTGAAAAGGCGGCTTTCACGAAATTGTTCCTGTGAGGCCCTTTGTGCGAGAGCCGCCGACAGCCTACATCGGTTGGATGATGGTTCGGGACCGGCATCGATGAAGACAAGAACGGCGACACGATTGGCAGCGATCCTCGCGGCGGTTTTGCTGAGCGCGTCGGCGCAGGCGCAGACTGTTTTCCAGAACGGTTTTGCCCCCGCGCCGGATGCCTATGCAAACCTGCCCGGCGTCAAGGATCCGCGCACGCTGCAGCCAAAGGTCCGTTACAATTGCCACAGCGCTCTTGGCTCGACCGGATATTCGCGCGGCCCCTACCGGAATGTTTTCGGCAGCCGTGGACTTCCCGTTCAGGGTTACCGTTGCACCGATGAAAACGGAATTTCCAGTTTCGGCGGCAGAAACCCGGTTTCCAAGGACTGGTATCCCGGCATAAACCCCGTAGACCCGACCTTCTGAGGCGGCATCGCTCCAGCAGCGGACCGAAAACCCCATTGCGCTCTTCGGAAAATCGATGCGCGGGCGGTGGCGGCGGGCATTTGCCTGGCCGGTGCTCTGGACTTGTTGTCGCTTTTTCAGATAAATCTTCCGCATGACAGGTTGATACCTGCCGGGGTGCGGAGTGACATCGGCTATTCTGACCTTTGGCCGATATTGGGGAATGCGAGTATGACGAAGACCGATATAGCCACCCGTGTCCATAATCATACCTGGAAACTCGACCCTATCGTCCGCAGCCTGATCGATACGGATTTCTACAAGCTCTTGATGTTGCAGATGATCTGGAAGCTCTATCCGGAAGTCGATGCGACGTTTTCGCTGATCAACCGCACGAAGACGGTGCGGCTGGCGGAAGAAATCGACGAGATGGAGCTGCGCGAACAGCTCGATCATGCACGCACCCTGCGTCTTTCCAAAAAGGAAAACATCTGGCTTGCGGGTAACACGTTTTACGGCCGCTCGCAGATTTTCGAGCCGGAATTTCTCTCCTGGCTGTCCAGCTATCAATTGCCGGAATATGAGCTTTTCAAGCGCGACGGGCAATATGAGCTGAATTTTCATGGCCGCTGGATGGATACGACGCTGTGGGAAATCCCGGCGCTCGCCATCATCAACGAGTTGCGCTCGCGCAGCGCCATGCGTTCGCTCGGTTATTTCACGCTCGATGTGCTTTACGCCCGCGCAAAGGCCAAGATGTGGGAGAAGGTCGAGCGTCTGCGGGAACTGCCGGGCCTGCGCATTTCCGATTTCGGCACCCGCCGCCGCCACAGCTTCCTTTGGCAACGCTGGTGCGTCGAAGCGCTGAAGGAAGGCATCGGGCCCGCCTTTACCGGTACGAGTAACGTCCTGCTCGCCATGGATTCCGATCTCGAAGCCGTGGGCACGAACGCGCATGAACTGCCGATGGTGGTCGCGGCGCTGGCGCAGACGGATGAGGAGCTGGCTGCAGCACCCTATCAGGTTCTGAAGGACTGGAACCGGCTTTATGGCGGCAACCTGCTGATCGTGCTGCCGGATGCCTTCGGCACGGCGGCTTTCCTGCGCAACGCGCCGGAATGGGTGGCAGACTGGACGGGTTTCCGTCCCGACAGCGCCCCGCCGATCGAAGGCGGCGAAAAGATCATCGAGTGGTGGCAGAAGATGGGCCGCGATCCGCGCAAGAAGATGCTGATCTTCTCAGACGGTCTCGATGTCGACGCCATCATCGATACCTACAGGCATTTCGAAGGCCGCGTTCGTATGAGCTTCGGCTGGGGCACCAACCTCACCAATGATTTTGCCGGTTGCGCGCCAAAAACCATCGCCAGCCTCAAGCCGATTTCCATCGTCTGCAAGGTGAGCGACGCCAATGGCCGGCCGGCGGTGAAGCTCTCGGACAATCCGCAAAAGGCTACCGGCGACCCGGCCGAAGTGGAGCGCTACCTGAAGTTCTTCGGCGAAGAAGACCACAAGGAACAGAAGGTTCTGGTTTGAAGCTTTTCCAGTAAAAGTGGAGCCCGGTTTTTATCCGGAAATGCTCTGAATTGAGAACGGGCGCTCCGCTCCGGTTGAGGAAGCGCCCGTGAAAGCCTGAACTTATCAGCAGATTACTTCGCGAACTGATGTGCGATGTAATGGAAGAGTGCGCGGATACCCTGCGCTTCCCCACCGATCGATGAGTGATGCCTCTCGCTCAGAGACCAGCCGTAAATATCGAAATGCGCCCAGCGCCTGGTATTGGTGACGAAACGCTTAAGGAACAGGGCGGCGGTGATCGATCCGCCCATGCCGCCCGAAGGCGCGTTGGTGATATCGGCTGCGCGTGAGCGGATATCCTTGTCGTAGCCCATATAGAGCGGCATGCGCCACAGCGGATCGTCCGTATCGATGCTGGCTTCCGCGATATCATGCGCCAAATCCTCATCATCGGTGTAGAACGGCGGCAGATCCGGGCCGAGCGCGACGCGTGCGGCACCCGTCAGCGTCGCCATATCGATCATCAGGTCCGGCGCATCTTCGTCCGCATAGGCCAGCGCATCCGCCAGAACGAGACGACCCTCTGCATCGGTATTGTCGATCTGGACCGTCAGCCCCTTGCGGCTCCTATAGATATCGCCGGGGCGGAAGGCATTGGCGGAAATGGAGTTTTCGACCGCGGGCACGAGAACGCGCAGATCGACCGGCAGCTTCGCATCCATGATCATCAGCGCAAGGCCGAGCACATTGGCGGCCCCACCCATATCCTTCTTCATCAACGCCATGGAAGCCGCAGGCTTGATGTCGAGACCGCCGGTGTCGAAGCACACACCCTTGCCCACCAGTGTCAGCCGCGGATTGCCCTTCTTGCCCCAGTTCATCTCCAGAAGCCGCGGTGCGCTTTCGCTGGCCCGACCAACGGCATGGATCAGCGGGAAGTTTTCCTTGAGCAGATCATCGCCGGTGGTGACCTTCACCTTCGCCTTGTAATGGGCGGCAAGCGCGCGAAAGGCAATCTCAAGCTCATCCGGCCCCATGTCGTTGGCTGGAACATTGATGAGGTCGCGCGCGAGGAAAACGCCGGCCAGAACGCGCTTGATCTCGCCGTCTTCCGCATCCTGCGGAATAAGGAGCTTTGCCCCGTTCGTCTTGGTGGTCTTGTATTTGTCGAAGCGGTAGCTGCCGAGACCGAAACCGAGAGCGAGGCGATTGGCCGTCAGGGGTGCGGTCTCGATGTGCCATTCGCCTTCCGGCAGCTCACGGGCGAGTTTCCCGGTGATGAAGGGGATTTCCGAGGGATTGCCGCCGAGGCCGAGAAGCACGCCGCCCAGCGAACCATCGGCGGAAGGAACGAGGAGGATGGCGCCTGCCTCCGCCTTGAACCCCGCCTTCTTCGCCCAGTCCAGAGCGACAGGATCGATGGCGCCCTGTTCGATATGGGCCGGTGTGACGGCGAAAACCGGCAATGTGCTGCCGGCCTTGGAGCTGAAAGGGGTCGGGCGTTCGATGAACTGATAGGGCGCCATTGTATGCTTCCGTAAATGTCGAGAATCGGTGCGATTAACGCTCTGTTAGGGTTAACAGATTATTGCTTAAGCGAAAGTTGCGTCATGTGAGTCTGTCGTGTGTCGGGCGCAAGATCGATCATTCTTGGGCGGGGGCGCTGCCATGACTGCATTTTCTTTGGGCGAGACAGGCCGGACAGGGTTGCTGCGGGGAGCATGTCTTGCCGCATTGGTTCTTGCGGTTTCAGGATGCGCGAGCACTAACAAGCCCGATCGCATGTCCACCGGCTCCATTCCTGCCGCCACCCGCTCCTATGATCACATGAACATGGAGCAGCTTCGGCAGGCGGAGGAGAGCGCCGGCAAAGCCTATGAACGCAGCCCCAAGGATAAATCGGTCGGCATGAATTATGCCAGCGTGCTGATGATGACCGGCAAGAACACACAGGCTCTCGCCGTCATGCAGCAGATCGCCATCGCCAATCCGGCCGACCGCGATGTCCTTGCCGCCTATGGCAAATCGCAGGCCGCCGCCGGCCAGCTGGAACAGGCGCTTTCGACCATCCAGCGTGCACAGACGCCGGACAGGCCCGACTGGCGGCTTTATTCCGCCGAGGGCGCCGTGCTCGATCAGCTTGGACGCTCGAACGAGGCGCGTTCCCGCTACAGGCAGGCGCTTGACCTGAAGCCGAACGACCCGAGCGTGTTGTCCAACCTCGGCATGTCCTATGTCCTGTCGAGCGATCCGCGCACTGCCGAAACATATCTGCAATCCGCCATCGCCCAGCCGGGCGCCGATAGCCGCGTTCGCCAGAACCTTGCGCTTGTGGTCGGTCTACAGGGCCGCTTTGCCGAAGCCGAGCGCATCGCGGTTCAGGAACTCTCGCCACAGCAGGCACAGGCAAACCTCACCTATCTGCGTGCCATGCTTTCGCAGCAGAACTCCTGGCAGCAACTGGCGAAAAAGGACGGCAAGCCGGCTGGTTGATGTGTTCGAGCATCCGGCCGGCTGACAGGCAATCGTTCTACAGTATTTTCTTTTGTCAGAATGTGTCCAGAACGCGGATGATAGCCGGTCCGAGAATGACTGCTATCAGTACCGGCAGGAAAAATACGATCATCGGCACAGTCAGTTTCGGTGGCAGCGCGGCAGCCTTTTTTTCGGCTTCGTTCATGCGTTCGTCGCGGCCTTCCTGTGCGAGAACGCGAAGCGCCTGGGCGAGCGGTGTGCCGTATCGCTCCGCCTGAATAAGCGCCTGTACCACGCTCTTGACGGTTTCGAGCTGGGTACGCGTGCCAAAATTCTCAAGAGCGACACGCCTGTCCTGAAGAAAGGATAGTTCCGCTGTCGTCAGCATCATTTCTTCTGCCAGTTCGGGTGACTGCTCGCCTACTTCTTCCGCCACACGGCGCATGGCAGCTTCCATGGATACGCCGGATTCGATGCAGATCAGCATGAGGTCAAGCGCGTCCGGCCAGGCCCGCTTGATGGATGCCTGCCGCTTCGTCATGCGATTCGATACGTAAATATTGGGAGCGTAAAAACCGATATAACCGAAAAGAAGCACAGCCATTAGCCGGATGATAAACGCTTTGTCGGCGAGGTTTCCGAGAACGAAGATCCAAGTGAAGGCGATGGCCAGAAAAATGAACGGCAAGACGAACCGTGCGGCAAGGAACGTGTTGAACGCGTTTTGTGAACGAAGCCCGGCCGCCCGCAGCTTGTTCATTGTGTTCTTGTCGGCCAGCGCTTCCTGCAGATTGAATTTCTCGACGATGCGGCGGGCCGATTTGTTATTGTTGCCCCGCAGGGAGGTTTTGCCGTCTCTCGCAACAGTCGCCATACGATCGCGCTCGCGGCTACGGATGAGATCGCGTTCCGATGACACCGCTTTCATGCGCTTGGCGAAATCTTTCCGCTCAAAAACCGGCATGATGAGGGTATAGAAGGTCGCGAAAACAGCAAGCGTTACAAGAACGGCGATGATCGTTTGTGGGTCAGTCAGGCGAGAAAGAAGATTTCCTGTCATACTGCGACCTCAGATATCGAAATTAATCATTTGGCGCATGATGAATATTCCGATCAGCATCCACATCGCGGATGCTCCGAGAATAATGTGGCCGCGCAAGTCGGTGAAGAGTACCGACAGATAGTCAGGCGATGTGAAATGCACCAGCAGCATGACGACGAATGGTAGCGAGCCGATGATGACTGCTGAGGCCTTCGCTTCCATCGAAAGAGCATTCACCTTGGCGCGCATCTTCTTGCGGTCACGCAAAACTTTTGAAAGATTGGACAACGCTTCCGAGAGGTTGCCGCCGGCCTGCGCCTGAATATTGATGACAGTGCTGAAGAAGCTTACCTCAAAAAGCGGCATGGTCAGCATCATGCGTTCGATCCCCTGCGGAATTCCAATGCCAACCTGTTGGGCATCGACGACGCGCTGAAACTCCGTTTTCACCGGCTCCTGACCATCCGACGCGATTAGCCGCACGGCGTCGTTCAGCGGCAATCCGGATTTGATCGACCGGCACATGACGTCCAACGCATTCGGAAACTCTTCAAGAAATTTTCTCTGTCTGCGCTTGAGAACAAACGCCAGCGCCCACCGCGGTACGCCCAGCGCCACAACAACTCCTATTAGCAGAGCGAGAAGCGACGACAGGCCGTACAGAAGGGCCATGAGGGCGGAAAAAACAGCAGCGCCAACGCTTAACAGATGGAACTGCCGAGCGGAAAGCACCAGCCCCGCCTGAACCAGCTTGTCGCGCAGGCCGATGTTCTTCGCTTTTCTCGCCTTTTCATTTTGTTTTTTTTCCATTTCCCGCAGGTTGTCCTGCATGGATTTGCGGCGCTTGCTGAGTTCCTGGACGCGGTCTCGTGCAGCTTTGATGTTTGTATGATCCGTCTCTGCCGCCTGTACCCGCTTGAAGCGGCTTGTGGTCTTTTTCTCGACCTCTATCTGCTGGAAAAGAAAGACGTAGGCGAGTGCTCCTGCCGAGATGGCGACAAGTACGGCCAGTAACACTATTGTCGGGTCCATGGCAGTCGCTTTCCCTTAGGATGTCTTTTCCATCTCATCGAGCGCGGCTGCCAGGCGTTTCTCTTCGCCGTAATAGCGTGCACGATCCCAGAAATTGGGCTTGCTGATGCCGGTCGATACGTGCCTGCCGATCAGCTTGCCGTTCGCATCTTCGCCTTCGATCTCGTATCGCATCAGATCCTGGGTGACGATGACGTCGCCTTCCATACCGATCACTTCCGTAATCTGGGTTATCCGGCGTGAGCCGTCACGCAGACGCGCTGCCTGAATGACGACATCGATCGATCCCGAAATGATTTCACGCACGGTCTTGGCCGGCAGGGTGAAGCCGCCCATGGCGATCATCGATTCGATTCGGCTGAGGCATTCGCGTGGCGTATTGGCGTGCAGCGTTCCCATCGAACCGTCGTGGCCGGTGTTCATGGCCTGGAGAAGGTCGAAAACTTCCGGTCCGCGCACTTCCCCGACGATGATGCGTTCGGGCCGCATGCGAAGGCAGTTCTTGACCAGATCGCGCATGGTGATCTCGCCTTCCCCTTCGATATTGGGCGGACGCGTTTCGAGCCTCACCACATGGGGCTGCTGAAGTTGAAGTTCGGCGGTGTCTTCACAGGTGATGACGCGTTCATCCCTGTCGATGAAGCTCGTCAGGCAGTTAAGAAGCGTCGTCTTACCCGAGCCGGTGCCGCCCGAGATAACGACATTGCAGCGGACGCGACCGATGATCTTGAGTAATGTAGCGCCTTCCGGCGTGATCGCTCCGAAACGTACGAGCTGGTCGAGTGTCAGCTTGTCCTTCTTGAATTTTCGGATCGTCAGCGCCGGACCGTCGATTGCAAGCGGCGGAGCAATGACGTTGACGCGCGATCCATCCGGAAGGCGGGCGTCGCATATCGGGCTCGACTCATCCACGCGTCGGCCGACCTGGCTGACGATGCGCTGGCAGATGGAAAGCAACTGCGCATTGTCACGAAAACGGATATCGGATTCGATGGTCTTGCCGCCGACTTCGATGAAGGTCTGGCCGGAACCGTTGACCATGATATCGGCAATGTCGTCGCGTGCCAGAAGCGGCTCCAGCGGCCCGTAACCAAGTACGTCGTTGCAGATATCTTCGAGCAGCTCTTCCTGCTCGGCAATCGACATGGCGAAATTCTTGATCGTGATAATGTCGTTGACGATATCGCGAATTTCCTCGCGCGCGCTTTCCGCGTCGAGCTTGGCTAGCTGCGAAAGGTCGATCGTATCGATAAGTGCGGAAAATACTTGGCTCTTGGTATTGTAGTAGTCTTCCGTGCGGGCGCGTTTTCTCTGCGCGAGCGGTGCGTTTGCAGCTGCCTGACGCATTGCCGGTGATTGGCCGGGTTCAAGAGTGTCAATTGCAGCAGAACGAGGTTCAGGCGCTGTCGTCACCTGCATGGGCGCAGGTGCAGCAAGATCCGGCTTCGTGCTTCTGGCTGGGCTTTCAGGCCCGCGTTTTCCGAACATCGGCGTTTCCGTCTAAGGACGCAGGCAGAAGACCTACTTGCGCTTGAGAATATTTTTCAGTTTTTCCAGACCGCCGCGCCTGCTTTTGCGCAGCACGGAGCGGCCTGTGATGGTATGCGCGATTTGCGAAAAGGTTTCCGCCGTCTGGGATTTTTCATCCATCTCGCTGATCATGCGTCCGCTATTGGCGGCATTTCCGAACAATTGTGCGTCGAATGGGATAATCGCAATCGGCTCGATTTCCAGCGGCTCAAGGAAGTCCGCCGGCGCGATTTCCGGGCGCTTGGGCATGCCGACCTGATTGAGAACGAGATGCGGCAATTTATCGTTGGGTCTCAGCTTGATCAGTGCGTCGAAGAGATTCTTCGTATTGCGCAGATTTGCGAGATCGGGAACCGCCGTTATGACCACCTCATCGGCTTCCGCAAGGACTGCCCGCGTCCAGTCGCACCATTGGTGGGGAAGATCGAGAACCGCAACCGGGGCACTGCGCTGCAAAACCTCGAGGATCGGCAGAAAGGCCTGACGATCGAGATCATAGGTTCTGTCGAGAAGAGACGGTGCCGCCAAAAGCGACAGATGATCGGAACATTTCGTCAAGAGACGGTCGAGAAATACCTCGTCCAGCCGCTCCGGCGAAAAGACCGCTTCAGCCATGCCCTGGGCAGGGTCCTGATCGAAATCGATATTCGCCGTTCCGTAGGCAAGGTCCATATCCGCCAGAATGGTTTCGGTGGAGAAAAGGCTAGAAATGCCGAAGGCGCAATTATGCGCGATGGTGGACGAGCCTACGCCGCCCTTGGCGCCAATGAAGGCGATGTTGCGACCCAGCGGCTCCGCTTCCGGATCGACGAAGATCGCGGCGATCGAAGCCAGGAGATCGGCCATATTGACCGGGGCTACGAGATATTCGGAAATGCCGTTGCGGATAAGATCGCGATAGAGCGTTATATCGTTGTGCCGGCCGACGATGATGACACGGGTGGAAGGATCGCAAACCTCCGCCAGGGGCGCGAGATCGTCCAGCAGCGAGGCGGGTGAGCTTGCTGTTTCGAGAACGATGAGATTGGGCGTGGGCGATGTGGAAAACATCGTGGCTGCCGCATTGATATCGCCCTTGGTCACCCGCAGGGTGACCTTGCTCATGCGCCGGTCGCTGGACAATGTGTCCATGACGCCTTGCATATTGTCGCTGACGCAGAAAGCGTGAACGGAAATGCGGGGCAGGGGCCGCAGGTGGTCCATATCCGAAGCGCGCACGGGCGGCTCGGCTTCTGAGCCGCCACTTGGCTTGATATCGTATTCTACAGCGCTCATCGTAGTTCCTGCCGTAACAAATGTTGGATCCGCATCAATTCGCCGTCGCCGTTGTCTTGCCTTGGCGATAGTTGTCGATGACTACCGCGCGACGTTCCGCATCGATCGGGCTCATGCCGCGCGGGCCGACCAGATCCATGGGATTGGCAATCTGCGCCGCGAGATTGCTTTGGGAAGCGCACCCGAAATTGTACCAGTTCTTGTTGGCGAAGGTATTGTCCGAAAGATCCTCTGGCCATTGCCCGCACTGACCGGTCATGGCGGTAACGGCGACATAGCTCAGACGGATGGGGGAGGCGTCGCCATTGGGGGAAGCGGCATAACGCGTCTCTATGATCTTGCCCGGCGCCACACCCGCGCCGGAAAGCGTCGAGCGGATCTGTTTCGCCATTCGTGATGCGGCCGCCGAATTGGCCGATCCCGACGGGGTCTGAATATTGATGATCCCGGTCGACATCGACGCATAATTCTGGGCAAAACCGCGGACATTATCCGCCATCGCTGTGGTCAGCCGGCTGTCGCTGGCCGAGACCGGAATGTCCAGCGAATGCTCCGCTTCCGACAGGGTAATCGGGTGGCGTGTGCGATAATCGTCGGGAATGGCGTTGGTGGTCATCGGATCGCGCGCGCAGCCCTGCAACAGGCCGGCGGCAAGCGCGGCAACGACGAGGAGGCCGGCCCGTCTTCCGTAAAGGTGGGGGGAAAAGGAGGAATAGGGTTCCTTCATGACGTTTCCTGCCCTGACCGGGCTTGCTGTGAAGAGGGGATTTTGTGTGCGTGTCGTCATTTGTAGATGAACCCCACTGACCCCTGATAGGGCGCCGCCTGAACCTGGTCCTTGCGGCCGTAGACCTTGTTGACGCGGTTCATGAAGTACATGGCGGCGTCGTTTTCCGGATTGAAGTTATCGTCTGGCCGGGCGATCTGATTGCGGGCAACGGGCCGCACCAGATAGGGCGTTGCGATGATGACCAGTTCCGTTTCGTTGCGAAGGAAGTCCTTGCTGCGGAAAAGCGTGCCGAAAATCGGAATTTTCGACATGCCTGGAAGCCCGGACATTGCCTGGCGGATATTGTCCTGAACGAGACCTGCAATCACGATCGAACCGCCGGAGGGAAGCTCGACCGTTGTGGATGTTTCACGCTTGCGGACGGACATGTAGGTCGAACCTGGAATGCCTCGCCCGTAGTTTCCGGTGACGACATTGCCTTCATAAGTCGGTTCAGACACGTTGGTCTCGATCTTGAGACTTATCCTGCCGGGTGAAAGCACAACGGGCCTGAAGTTCAGAGTAATGCCGTAGTCGACTGTTTCCGTTTCGCGTTTGACGGTTGCGACGCCTGTTTCCTTGTCGAGCGAAACATCCTGTTCAGCAGCAATTCGAAAATCTCCGCCCACATAAAATTTGGCCTGTTCGCCGGAGATAGCGGTGAGGCTCGGTTCCGCCAATGTCCGCATTACCCCTGCCTGCTCCATGGCGTTGAGGTAAGAGGCAAATCGCAGTGAGCCGGAGCCTATCGCTCCGCTGGCTATGCGTGTGGCGCTGTCTATTGCGTTCCCAAGGTTGGAAGGATTTGCGAACTCGAAACCGTTGTTGCTTGTCGAGCTGCTGATCGAGCCGTTGAAGCCCAATTGCTTCAGCACCTGCCTGCTGACTTCGGCGACGGTCACCTTCAGGGTCACCTGATCCTCGCCCTCGATCGTCAGCATATTGACGATCTGCGATACTTGGCGATTTTCGGCAAAAATTGCCGCGTCGCCCCCATTGTCGCCACCCGTCAGCGAGATATTGCGGGTGGTGGCTTCACCGCCTTTCAGGAAGGCTTCAGCAAGCTGAACCGCACGCGCCGAATCTTGCGGCGTGCGTACCGATCCGGTGAGAACGATATTGTCCGAGACGATCTCGACTTTGATGTCGGATTCAGGAATGAAGCGACGAATATTGGCTTCAAGACCAACGATGTCCCGCTCTACTTCCAGATCAAGGCTGACGATTTCACGCCCACCATCGCCGAAAATAAAGATATTGGTCTGTCCTACCGTTTTTCCGAAGAGATAGATTCTTCTGGATGTACGCGTTACTGCGTCGGCGAGGCTGGGATCGGCGACAAGAATGTCATGGGCGTCCTCAGGCAGGTCGATGACCAGCGCCTTGTTGAGACCAAGCTTCAGCCGTTTGCGAATGCCTGATCCGCTCTCGGTAATACGCACGATGCTTGCACTTTGTGCTTCGGCTTCGCTAGTACCGAAAAATTCGGACGAATGCTGACCAGGAATGCCGGAAAAAGCTACGCAGAACGCAAGCCCGCCGAACATCGACGAACGCAGGTGTTGTTTGAGACGCCTTGTCATGAACCCCCTGCTCATTGTGATGCTCCTTGACCGCCCTTGACGATCGAGCCGGACTTGATCACCTGAATTTCGGGCTGCCCGGCGCCGCCATTGAGAAGATAATCCGCCGAAAGCGTGTCGTTTTCCTGTGCGTCGGCAACCGAGCGCAGAGCCAGTGTGAGGCGATCCGCCATCTGTTGCGCCACGGTTATGATCTTGGCCTGCTCCGGCGTCAGTTCCAGTGTCGCTGTTGCGCCAACCACCGCCGACGTACCGTCTTCGCCTTCCTTTATCTGCTGATCGATCGCCAGAACACGAACGTTGTTCAAAACATTCTCAGTCAAAAAGTTGCCGTTGTCGCCTTTGCGGACCATGATCACGTCAACACGGTCATTCGGCAGCACGAAACCACCTGCTCCAGTTGAAACCGAAATCTCTGTCGAAACGGCGCGTTTGCCGGCCGGTAAAAGCGAGGACATGATGCGAGCACTGGAATCGACGACTTTTTCCGGTCGGATCGGCTCGCCCTCGAACAATGGCAGCCGCACGACGGCGCCGGAAAGTTCGATGATCGCGTTCGGGCTTTTCGTTTCTGTTATGAAACTATCCACGACGTTGCCCTGTGGCCAGGGAGTCCAGCGTACCGAACTATCATTCAGGCGACTGCCGACCGGCAGATTGACCGACGAAACGAGAACGTTGACCGTCGGTTCTTTCTGGATGATCGTTTCCGCTTTTTCGATGACCTGCTTTGTGCCGGAAATTTTCATGGCGACAAGACCGGCAAGACCGGCGGCTATCAAAGCAACGGACAGAATGACGATACGCGAGGGTTTCATGCTCGATCCTTGAGGGAATCAGATTTTTCTCACCTCAGGATGGCGCGCTATTGGTATAATTATAGTTAATATTATGCTTGGATTTGTGGTTAACGGGCCTTTAATTTCTGCGATTGCAGTATTCTTTCACGAAAGACTGGCGACGGCAGCCTCTACGATCGGTGCGTTGCCATAGGTCAAAAAACCGGCAATGGCGATGCCGATCCCATAGGGAATTTTTTTTGCCACCAGCAGGGAATCAGGGATAGGAATGCCACTGGCCATGATTTCCTGCGAACGCGACCGCAAGAGCAGAACGCCGAGAGTTAGCAGGCCGCCAACGAAGGTCACCGAAAGTAGGAATTCTATAAGGGAAACGTTAAAGCCATACCACACCGCTGCGGCAGTCAATAACTTGGCATCTCCTCCGCCCATCACATTGGCGGCGAAAAGCGCGAAGCAGACAAAAAAAACAGCGGCGGCAGCTGCAAGGCTCATTGCAAAAGTCTGCCAGTCGATACCCGAAAAAGGTGCGGTCACAATGAATGACAGCAGTAAAATGAGCGGTATCCGGTTGGGTATTGTCATGCTCAAAAGATCTGTGAATGCCGCGAAGGCAAGGCAGAGCGGAAGCGTCAGAAAAATTGCGGCTACAACCATGAAGGAAACTCCCCCTTTATCTTGGCCAATTCCAAACGGATCACGGACGCATTTGGGCATTCGATACAATGCGAAAATGCCGCTCACAGTTGAGCGGCATTCGCAATTTGGCGGTCGATAGCTTATTAGAACGTCGTGTTTCGAGCGGTCTGCATCGTTGTGCCGATACGGTCAAAGAGGGCGTCGAGCTGCGTACCGACCATGCCTGCACCGCCTACGATTGCCACTGAAAGCAGAGCAGCGATCAGGCCGTATTCGATTGCAGTAGCACCGGATTCATCCTTGAGGAAACGAGCGAAAATCTTGGTCATAGGGTCTCTCCTAACTTGTGTTGGTTCAGCACGCCGACAACTGTTCTCCGTTGTTCGGTTGGGTTCAAACTATAACGGAGCGATTTCCAAGCGCTTAAAAAAAACGATTAACTCAAAGTAAACGGCAGGATGAGTTTCTCTTGGTAAATAAAGACAAAAAGTATTATCTGCATTTTTATATTTGCTGATAAACAAATACATTCAGGCGCTGGCCATTTCTCTCTTTCGGCAAAGTTTCCTTTAAAAGAGGCGCAGCTGTTCAGTTTTGACGCGGGGCGGATAGACGTGAAAATAACAATACATTACGAATGGTTACCATCCTCGTTGCGGATTTCCGCCATTTAACGCTTCATTCACTAAAACCGCGCATTCTGTGGAGCAATAAAGTGCGGGTAGTGAGCAAGGGCCAAACGCGTGTCATCCGGAAAACTGGCGAAAATTGTGGTCGGCTTGTCCGTCTTTCTATTGGGTTCGCTGCAGCCCGCCTTTGCTGAGGATGACATTTTGCGCGTTTCGATGAATCACGCCCGTGTCCTTCGTCTCGACCGCGCCGTCAGCAAGGTTATCGTCGGCAACTCCAAAGTCGCCGATGCCACGGTTGCCGATGCCACCACGATTGTTCTGACGGGTCGCAGTTTCGGCACGACCAATCTCGTGCTTCTGGATGCCGATGGCAATCCAATCGTGGATGAACGCATTCTCGTCTCCATCGACGAGGGCAATACGGTGCGTGTTTTCCGCCAAACGGAGCGGACCGTTCTGTCCTGTACGCCGAATTGCGAACAGCATTCGCAAAATAGTGGCGATAAAGACGCTCAGCCATAACAGGCCAGGTCAATCATATTTCAGACACGACAACAGGCCTTCCGACAAAAACGGAAGCGGCCTGTTCGTAGCTTTTCTGTAAGTGAAAAAGGCGAAAAAGCAACACGCTTCCCGGCGTTTACCGGTCGGCTATATGTTGCTGTTTTTTCGGCTAAGTTCTTGATCTGGCTAAGATCAAAAATGGAATGGTGCCCAGAAGAGGACTCGAACCTCCACACCCTTGCGAGTACCAGCACCTGAAGCTGGCGCGTCTACCAATTCCGCCATCTGGGCGACGGAGAGCGATGTACGAGGGCAGCCGCCCGGTGTCAACAGACTTTTTGAACTTTTATGACGATCATTGATTTTAAAGGTAAAAAACTTGGTTGGGGCTGTTGAAACATGTCGCCGGGTCAGGTGTCGAGCCCTTCATGCTTCGTTCTGTCCACATGGCCGAGATCGCGCTCCGGGTCGATGATGTCACGGATTCTCTGTTTGAGTTCTTTGGGACCGGGAAAACCGCCATCGCGTTTGCGTTCCCATATGGTCGTACCGTCCACGGTGATCTCGAACAGGCCGCCGGTTGAGGGAACGAGGCTGACTTCGCCGACATCGGAAGCAAAGGTCTGAAGGATTTCCTGCGCCATCCAGCCCGCCCGAAGCAGCCAGTTGCATTGCGTGCAATAGCGGATGGTTATGCGGGGTTTGGTCTCGGTCATCCTCAGGTCTCCTTCACCGCCCGGGAACAATGTTCACGATAATGTCAACTATAATACTCATGTTTTTACCGGGCATACGCTTGTTCTTATCATGCGGCTTTGCGAACAGAGAAGCTGTCGAAGGCTGAAACGTGGAGATCCTATGGCCCAGTTCGAGAATAATCGTCAGCGTCTTTTCGTTCCGGCGGTCGCACCGCTTTATAATGCGACACATGATCTGGTGGAGACGATCCTGCGCGTCACGGCCGGGCTTCTTCTTGTCACCCATGGTTTCGGCAAGATCGTCAATCCTTTCGGCGCAGTCGGCATGGTGGAGAGCCTCGGCTTTTATCCCGGCGTCTTCTGGTCGCCGCTGCTTGCCGCCACGGAATTTTTCGGCGGCATTCTGGTCGCCATCGGCCTGTTCACACGGCCGGCATCCTTCGCGGCCATGATCGTTCTTCTGGTAACGGTTTATTTTCACGGCATCGTAAAGGCGGAAGGTCTGGGCGGCGCGGAAAAATCGATCCTTTGGGCCGCGATTTTCCTGTTCTTTGCCGTTCGTGGTGGCAACCGGCATTCCGCAGACGCCAAGCTGGGGCGTGAATTCTAAGGCGCATCAGGTCAGGTCATCCCCCTGTCGTCGCACTGACGACGCCGCGGCTCTTGAAAATCGATTTTTCTCGTGGTGAAGCTGGATTCGATCGGCACTCTTGGCCGGTTGAATCCATTGTCGTTTCCACGAGGTCTTATGCGCGTCGCAATCATAGAAAACATGGCGGGTACGCCGCATGGGCAACTCGGCGTAGCGCTGGAAGAAGCGGCGGCGGAAATCCATGTCATCCGCGCCTATGCGGGTGAGCCTCTCCCAAGGGATGCCGCCGACCATGATGCGCTTGTCGTTCTGGGCGGCGAACAGAACGCGCTTGACGATGCGCTTTATCCCTATCTTGCCGATCTCGCCCTTCTCATGAAAGCCTTTGGCGATGCTGGTAAAGCGGTCATGGGTGTGTGCCTCGGCAGCCAGTTGCTGGCGCGCGCCTATGGCGGAGAGAATATTCTCTCGGGGCCGCCGGAGTTCGGCTGGCAGGATGTCTCCCTGACGGAAGAGGGCGTGTCCGATCCGCTATTGGCCGGGCTGGAAAAGACCTTCCCTATTTTTCAGTGGCATTGCGATACATTTACGCTTCCGCCGGACGCCACGCGCCTTGCGACCAATGGCGCGACACGAAATCAGGCCTTTCGCATCGGCCGGGCGGTCTATGGCACGCAATTCCATTTCGAGGCCTCGACCGCCGTGGTTGATGGCTGGTGCCAGGCGTTTCCTGCTTCCGTCGAAAGAATGTCGCCCGGCTGGCTGGAGAATTATCGTGACCACCGTGGCTTGCGCGCAGAAATGGCCGATGCAGCCGGGCTGGAAATCGCTCGAGCCTGGGTGCGGCTCATTCAGATCGGCGATTTTCCGTTGCGAAAGTGATCGAGGCCGAAAAGAGTTGCGGCTGATGGACTACCGCGCGAAAGGAGGCGCAAAGAACATGTACAAATTCGAAATCTATCAGGACAAGGCCGGCGAATATCGTTTCCGCTTCAAGGCATCCAACGGGGAAACAATGTTCTCGTCGGAAGGATACAAGGCGAAGGCGTCGGCCATCCATGCGATCGAATCGATCAAGAGAAACTCCCCCGGCGCCGACACTGTCGATCTGACCGCCATGACGGCCTGAGCCGCGCCGCCGCGCGAGAACTCGAACCGTTTCGCCTGCCAGAAATGACGGGCGCATCGGTGGGTGCCGACGTAAAGATAAGATTCAGTCTTTTTTGATAATCTTCCGTTAGCATTTGTATTTCGAGGTCTCCGGGCGGCATCAGAGTGCCCCCGATTTGTTTTGCGTACGGGTTCTCATGCGTTCATCGGCTGTGCCAGCACTTTTCTTCGGTTGCTTCCTGCTGGGAGGCTGCACGTCCAGTTCCGGGCCGGAAAGCCTGATGGCCGGCTTGCCCTCGAAGGAAACGACGAGTTCGGTCACGCCATCCGCGCCGGTGCCGCAGGCAGGCGTCGGTACCCAGGCCATAGCCGCCCAGCCACGGCAGGAAGTTCTGGCATGGGGCGGGCCGGTGCCTGACGAACCCAAGGCCTTTTCCGCTGTCACCCCCAGGGCGTCGTTAACGCAGAATGCACCTGAAATCCGTTTGCCGGTTCCGGCACAGGCGGCGGGAATGGTGCGGCCGGCGGAGCGCCCCACGATCAACCAGATGGAGCGTCCGGTCCAGTTGGCCATGGCTGCGGCCCCGGCGGCGAGCGCCGGTGCGCAGATCCGCTCGCGCATTTTCCGCTCCAGCTTCAGCGATGCGAAGCCGATCAATTTCGGCAGGGTCCAGCCGCGTCATTTCCAGGTCCACGGGGTGGATGTATCCCGCTGGCAGGCCAATATAAACTGGCCGCAGCTGCGCACGCGCGGCGCCAATTTCGCCTTCATCAAGGCGACGGATGGCGGCGACCATCTCGATCCGATGTTCCGCACCAACTGGCAGCGCGCGAAGGAAGCGGGCATTCGTCGCGGCGCTTACCACTTCTTCTACTGGTGCCGCAACGCCAGCGAACAGGCGGACTGGTTCATTCGCAATGTACCGCGCGACCCGGACGCCCTGCCGCCGGTCATCGACGTGGAATATAACGGCGAATCGAGCTGCAAGATGCGCCATTCGCGCGAACGCGTTCTGGAAAAGATGCGCGTCTTCATGGACAAGCTCGAGCGCCATTACGGCCAGCGGCCGATCATTTATACGGCGCCCGATTTTTACAAGGACAACCTCCAGGGCGAATTCCAAGATTATCCCTTCTGGCTGCGCGCCGTCGCCCAGCATCCGTCGGTGGTTTATCCCGGCCGCAAGTGGCTGTTCTGGCAATATTCGGGTTCCGGCCTGTCGCACGGCGTCGATGGCCGCATCGATCTCAATGTCTTCAACGGCAGTGAGGATGCATGGCATCGCTGGGTGGACCGCCGTTCGAGCTGACGATGGCGGCCGTCAGCGCGCGAATTTTCGCGCGCCTGCAACGCAGAGCACCACAACAAGCGTAACGGTGATCATGGCCGGGCTCACCTCCTCATGCAGCAGGGTTGCGGCAAGTGCCAGCCCGAAGAAGGGCTGAAGCAATTGCAGTTGGCCCACGGCGGCGATGCCGCCAAGCGCCAGTCCGCGATACCAGAAGATGAAGCCGATCAGCATGCTGAACAGGGAAACATAGGCAAGTCCGGCCCAGGCCTGCGGGTCGATGCCGGCGAGCGTTTCCGGACCGGTGAAGAAAGCAAGCGGCAGCATTACCGGCAGGGAAAGAGCCAGCGCCCAGGAAATGACCTGCCAGCCGCCCAGCTTGCGGGAAAGCGCAGCGCCCTCCGCATAACCGAGCCCGCAGACGATGATTGCGCCGAGCATCAGAAGATCGCCGGCAAGCGAGGCCTCGATCCCGGCGGCAAACGAATTCGACAGCGAAAACCCCGCAACAAGCGCGCTTCCAAGACAGGAAAAGAGCCAGAAGACGGGGCGTGGGCGTTCTCCGCCGCGCAGCACCGCGAAGATTGCTGTTGCAAGCGGCAAGAGCCCCACGAAAACGATGGAATGCGCCGAGGTGACATGCCGCAGGGCGAGTGCGGTTAGTAACGGGAAGCCCACCACGACACCGAGCGAGACGATGAAAAGCGATGTCAGGTCATCGCGCGCCGGGCGCTTCTGCCTGAACAGAAACAGCAGCGCCAGCGCCAGCAGGCCGGCAATGCTGGCGCGGGCGACGGTCAGGAACACCGGATCGAAACCCGTTACCGCAATGCGTGTCGCGGGCAGCGAACCGCTGAATATCACCACGCCTGTCAGGCCGCTCAGCCAGCCGCTCGTCGTCTTGTCCATTGTCAACTCCTGCGTTTTGCCTTTCTTGATCCGGAATGGCTGGCAGGAACAGCGACAATCATATACAATTTCAACAAACTGTTATGGTATCATAAGCGGTACGGTTGGAGGAAGTGTGGACGGACAAGTCGCTGCGGGCACGCGCATAGAAAAGGTGATGGCAAGTGTGCGGCAACGCATCGCCTCGCGCAGCCTCGTGCCGGGCGCGCGCCTGCCGTCGGTAAGGGCGCTGGCGAAGACCATGCAGGTTTCCACCTCCACCGTTGTCGAGGCCTATGACCGGCTCGTGGCGGATGGTACGATAAGCTCGCGTCCCGGCTCAGGTTTTTTTGTTTCGGGCCCGCTTGCGCCCCTGTCGCTCGCCGATATCGAGCCGCAGCTTGACAGGGCGGTGGATCCTCTATGGGTCTCTCGGCAGGCGCTCGATGAAGGTTCCGTTCTCGCCAAACCCGGCTGCGGCTGGCTTCCCGCATCGTGGATGCCGCAGGAGGCGTTGAGGCGGGCGATGCGCGGGCTTGCCCGCGCCGACGCCTCCCTGCTGACGGATTATGGCAACCCGATGGGGCTGTTGCCGCTGCGGCAGCTTCTGTCACGCAGGCTGGCCGAACACGGGGTACAGGCGGGCGCCAGCCAGATCATGCTCACCGATTCAGGCACGCAGGCGATCGATCTTCTGTGCCGTTTCCTGCTGCAACCGGGTGATACGGTTGTTGTCGATGACCCATGCTACTTCAATTTCCATGCTCTTTTGCGGGCACATCGGGTGAAGATCGTCGGTGTTCCCTATACGCCGACCGGACCGGATCTGGCACTTTTCGAGCAGGCGCTGAAAGACCATCAGCCCCGGCTTTATATCACCAATTCCGCAATCCATAATCCGACAGGTGCAAGGCTTTCCGCCGTTTCCGCCCATCGCCTGCTGATGCTCGCCGAGCAGGTGGGGCTGACCATCATCGAGGATGATATTTTTGCCGATTTCGAAACCCAGGCTGCGCCCCGGCTGGCGGCCTTCGACGGTCTGAACCGCGTCGTCCAGATAGGCAGTTTTTCAAAAACACTGTCGGCCTCCGTGCGGTGCGGTTTCATTGCGGCACCCATGGCTTGGGTGGAAGCCCTGACCGATCTCAAGATCGCCACCACTTTTGGCGGAACGCATTTTTCGGCGGCGCTGGTCCTGTCGCTTTTGACCGATGGCAGTTACCGCAAGCATGTCGAGGCGCTGAGGCAGCGTCTTGCGGCAACGATGCCGGAGGTGGCGGCGCGTCTGAGGTCGGTCGGATGTGTGCCGTGGATCGAACCGCAGGCGGGCATGTTTTTATGGTGCCGCCTGCCGGACGGGGTTGATGCCGCCGATGTGGCGCGCCGCGCGCTTTCGCGGCAGGTGGTGCTGGCCCCCGGCAATGTGTTCAGTTCCTCGCAGAACGCCTCCGGTTTCATGCGTTTCAATGTGTCGCAAATGGCAGGTCCGCAGGTCATGACGGTGCTGGCGGAGGCGCTTCAGCAAGCGCCCGAACCTTGTCGGTTGTAAGCGTTCTGGAGGGAATCGGAACAAAATCCCGTGAACGTCGTTTTCTCCGCAGAATGAAGAGGAGGAAACACCATGACATTCGATCCCAACAACCCGCGTCCGGACCGCGATCTTCGTCCGGAAGTGAATATCAGCAATGAACCGCGTGCCCGCACGTCGTCGTCCTGGGTGCCGTGGTTGGCGATCATCGTCGTCGTATTGGTGGGCGTTTTCGCCTGGTCGCAGATGAGCGGCCCGACCACCGATCCGGCCACGACATCCTCCACCACGCCGCCTGCGGCAACGGATCAGGCACCGGCGCCCATGGCTCCGACCGCTCCGGCAACACCGCCTGCGAACAACACCGCACCGGCAAGCCCGAATACGGGCGGCACGCAGACCCAGCCGTAACGGGCCTATTGATATGATAAAACCGCCTGCCTCCGGGGCAGGCGGTTTTTCTTTGCGGCCCTCATCCGCGCCCTAAAGCTGCTCCATCGCAGAAGGGTGGTTGGAAACGTTGGACCAACGGCTGATGGATTCCTGTGCCAATCGCGAAAGGGCAATGCTCCCGAAACGGGATAGCAGAATGTTTTCCGCCTCTTTCATGGCGTCGAAAAGTGCTGCATTGACGGCCTGTTCAATGACGCAGTTCGGATTGTCGCCCGCCAAGCCGATCGAGAACAGTTCCGGCGCGCCAAGCGCCCGGTAAATATCGAGCAGCGTGATTTCGCTGAGCGGCCGCGCCAGCACCCACCCGCCGCCATGGCCTTTTTCCGAAGAGACATAACCATGCTCGCGCAAGCCGGCCATCGTCCTGCGCACTACCACCGGATTGGTCTGAAGCATCGCCGCGATGCTCTCGGATGTCGCCGCACCCTTATGATTTTCCATATGGATCAGAATATGCAGCACCCGTGAAAGGCGCGTGTCGTGTCTCATTGTCCAACCCCGTCTGTTTACACCGACGCTACCACTTTCGAGGTGACGTAACAATATAAGTTGCGTGACTATTGACTCCGAAAATCACGTAACAATATAAGTATCGTGAAATGAACGGGCACTTCCGCCTCTTTCCTGAAACGATGGGTGCATCATGAAATTCGACGTCATCATTATCGGCGGCAGCTATGCCGGCCTCTCGGCCGCCTTGCAGCTTGGACGTGCCAGAAAAAACATTCTGGTGGTGGACGCTGGGGAACGGAGAAACCGTTTCGCCAGCCATTCCCACGGTTTTCTCGGCCAGGATGGAAAGGCGCCGGGTGAAATTATCGCCGAGGCGCGCCGCCAGATCGAACGTTACCCGACCATAGATTGGGCTGAGGGCAGGGTGACCGATGCCGAAGGCTCCTTCGGCGATTTTGTAGTCGAGATCGATGGCAAACGCCGTGAGACAGCGGACCGGCTGATCCTCGCCATGGGCGTCGCCGATGAATTGCCTGCTATTGCCGGGCTGAAAGAGCATTGGGGCTCTTCGGTCTTCCATTGCCCCTATTGCCATGGTTACGAGCTCAATCAGGAAAAGATCGGCGTCATCGCCGCTTCACCTTTGGCCATTCACCACGCATTGATGCTCCCTGACTGGGGCGAGACGACTTTTTTCACCAATGGCGTATTCGAGCCGGATGGGGATCAGCAGGCATCGTTGGCGGCCCGGGGCGTGCGGGTGGAAACAAGCATCATCCGGGAAATTACGGGGCATGCGGATGTCGTTCTGGCGGATGGACGCAGCATCGCATTGGCTGGCCTTTTCACCCAGCCTAAATTGCGTATCGCCTCGAACTGGCTGGAAAAACTTGGCTGCGCCGTGGAGGAGGGGCCGATGGGATCGACCATCGTGACAGATCCCATGAAACAGACCACCGCCCGCGGTATCTTCGCCTGCGGTGATGTGGCAAGGCCTGCCGGCTCGGTCGCCCTTTCGGTGGGAGACGGCGCCATGGCGGGTGCTGCGGCTCACCGGTCAATCCTGTTTCCGGAATGATCAATGCGAAACAAGGTTCAGCCAGCGGCCCGGCGGCATGCCGAAGGCATTTTTGAAATGCCGGGTAAAATGCGCCTGATCCGCAAAACCGCAGGCAAATGCCGTTTCCGCAAGGCCCGCACCCGCACGCATCATCTCTTTGCATTTTTGCAGTCGGCGCATGATGAGATAACGGTGCGGGCTGGTGCCGAACAGGAAGCGAAAGTGCCGAAAGAGCGTGAAGCGGTCGAGCCCGCTTATCCGTTCCAGCTCTTCAGAACCGACGGTGTCGGCGCTATTCTCCAGCAGATAGTCCCGGCACCGTAAAACGGCGATACGGTCGATCCGTTTGATGGTTCTGGCGCTTCCGTTTGAATGTTTCCAGAGCAAATCCGCCAGTCTCGACTGCCAGTCGGTGAGAAGCAGATTGTCCGGCGCGCCTTCCAGATTGCCAAGCGCCTCGATGAGGCATTGCCGGAATTCCTCATCCTCGATGACGGGATTCTGGGCGAAGGGCAGCGCATTATATCCCGCCTCAGTCGCTTTTTCGGGCGGAAGATAAAGCATGCGGTAGCGCAGGCCTTCATCGGTGCCTGCGCCGCCATCGTGGACTTCGTCCGGATGCAGCACGATGACCCTTCCGGGCGTGCTGAAATGCGATTTCCCCCGATAGGAAAAGGTCTGGACGCCGGAAAGCGTGACACCCAGCGCATAGGTATCATGACGGTGCGGCGCATAGGCGTTGCCATGAAAGCGCGCTTCGATGCGCTCTATGCCTTCGCTGGAGGGCGCCTGCACGATCCCTTCGAATTTGCACGAACGTTCAAGATCGCCGACGCCCCGAGGCGCTAGGATCGCTTCTCTTTCGTAACCACAGCCAGATTGAGTTCGCATGTTTGATACCAAGATCGCCGTCATCCTTCGCGATGACCTTGCCGTGTGGCAAAAACTGAACGTTACCGCATTTCTCATGTCCGGGATCGTCGCCCAGACCAAGGAGATCATTGGAGAACCATACCGCGACGGGGCGGGCAACGTCTATAATCCCCTGTCCGTCCAGCCAATTGTCGTCATGGCCACGGATCAGGAATCGCTGCGCAAAATCCACCAGCGATCCCTCGAGCGCGACGTCACGACATCGCTTTATATCGAGGAAATGTTCGCCACCGGGCACGATGTCGCCAATCGCCAGGTATTTTCGGAGTTTTCACCGGAGAATGCCAAGGTGGTTGGCATGGCGCTGAGGGCCGACAGGAAGATCGTCGACAAGATCACCAAGGGTGCGAAGCTGCACGCGTGATCCTGAACGCAAAAGGGAGGCTGTGGGGCCTCCCTTCCATAGCGATGGCAATATGATTTTGCCGCTTATTCGTCGTTCATCTTCAAAGCGGCGATAAACGCTTCCTGCGGAATTTCCACCTTGCCGAACTGGCGCATGCGCTTCTTGCCTTCCTTCTGCTTGTCCAGAAGTTTGCGCTTACGCGTCGCGTCGCCGCCATAGCACTTCGCCGTTACGTCCTTGCGCAGCGCGCGCACGGTTTCGCGGGCGATGACCTTGCCGCCGATAGCCGCCTGGATCGGAATCTGGAACATGTGCGGCGGAATGAGTTCCTTCAGCTTTTCGCACATGCCACGCCCGCGCCGGTCGGCCGCCGAGCGGTGGACCAGCATGGAGAGCGCATCCACCGGATCGCCGTTTACGAGGATCGACATCTTGACGAGATCACCTTCGCGATAGTCGATGATGTTGTAATCGAACGAGGCGTAACCCTTGGAGATGGATTTCAGCCGGTCGTAGAAATCGAACACCACTTCGTTGAGCGGCAGTTCATAGGTGATCATCGCACGGTTGCCGACATAGGTCAGCTCCGTCTGCAGGCCGCGCCGGTCCTGACAGAGTTTCAGGATGCCGCCGAGATATTCGTCCGGCGTCATGATCGTCGCCTTGATCCACGGCTCGCGGATTTCCTTGATCTTCACAACGTCGGGCATGTCGGCCGGGTTGTGCAGTTCCTTCTCCGTGCCATCGGTCAGCGTCATTTCATAGACGACCGAAGGTGCGGTGGCGACGAGATCGAGATTGAACTCGCGCTCGAGGCGTTCCTGAATGATTTCGAGATGCAGCAGGCCGAGGAAGCCGCAGCGGAAACCGAAACCGAGAGCGGCGGAGGATTCCATTTCGAAGGAGAAGGAAGCGTCGTTGAGGCGAAGCTTGCCCACCGCCGCACGCAAATCTTCGAAGTCGGCCGCATCGACCGGGAAAAGGCCGCAGAACACCACGGGCTGCGCGGGTTTGAAGCCGGGCAGGGCCTGCGCCGTCGGGCGCTTGTCGTCGGTGATGGTATCGCCAACACGGGTATCGGCAACTTCCTTGATCGAGGCGGTGATGAAGCCGATCTCGCCGGGGCCGAGGCTGTCGACATTGACCATCTTCGGAGTCAGCACGCCGACGCGCTCGATGCCGTATTTCGCGCCCGAACCCATCATGCGGATCTGCTGGCCCTTGCTCAGCACGCCATCGATGATGCGCACCAGAACCATGACGCCGAGATAGGTGTCGTACCAGCTATCGACCAGCAGCGCCTTCAGCGGTCCGTTTTCGCCGACCTCGCTCTTCGGCGGCGGCAGACGGTGGACGATGGCTTCCAGAACATCGGGAATGCCAAGACCGGTCTTGGCGGAAATCATCACGGCGTCGGAGGCGTCGATGCCGATCACCTCTTCGATCTGCTCCTTGATGCGGTCAGGTTCGGCCGCCGGCAGGTCGATCTTGTTGAGCACCGTCACCAGCTCGTGATTGTTGTCGATCGCCTGATAAACGTTGGCGAGCGTCTGGGCTTCCACACCCTGCGATGCATCGACCACCAGTAGCGAACCTTCGCAGGCCGAAAGCGAGCGGGACACTTCATAAGCGAAGTCGACGTGGCCGGGCGTGTCGATGAGGTTCAGCACATAGGTTTCGCCGTTATTCGCCTTGTAGTGCAGGCGCACGGTCTGGGCCTTGATGGTGATGCCACGCTCGCGCTCGATATCCATCGAATCGAGAACCTGTTCCGACATGTCGCGTTCGGCAAGACCGCCCGTCGACTGGATCAACCGGTCGGCCAGCGTCGATTTGCCGTGATCGATGTGGGCAACGATCGAGAAGTTGCGGATATGGTCCAGGGGCGTGCGGGTCGAATTTGTGCTCATGTCCCGCGCTATAGCAGGGGCTTGTCACACCGCAAAGCGGGAATTTGGTTAAAAGCCCTTTAAAATGGGCTTTTCAGATCGCAAATTGCTCCGGCCAGTCGCGGCGGGTGGCCACCTGTCCTTCGGTGCGGAGCCTTGCGACAGCGGCAAGATCGATATCGGCGATGAGCAGCGAGCTTTGCGTGACCGCATCACGCTCGCTTTCTGCGATGATGCCGGATGCCGGCATGCCGTAGTCCGAAGGCACGTAAAGGGCGGCGCGGCCGCGATTTTCATCGACGGCGGGAGACCATGGGGCTTCCCCCGCCGTGGGGGAGGAGAGGATGGCATATTGATTTTCCAGCGCCCGTGCCTGCGCGCCGATCCGCACCCGGTAAGCGCCCGCCAGCGTGTCGGTGCAGCTGGGGGCGAGAACGAGTTCGACGCCGAGCTCCGCCAGTCTGCGGCCCAGCATCGGGAACTCGTTGTCGTAACAGATGAGGATGCCAAGCCTACCGATCGGCGTCTCGAAGGCTTTCATGCCCTCGACGCCGGCATGAACGTTCCATTGCTCCCGCTCGAAACGGGTCATGATCTGCTTGTCCTGATAACCGATCAGCCCATCCGGGCCGAACAGCCATGCGCGGTTGCGGAACTTGCCGTCCGGGTCCTTCACCGGCGCGCTGCCCGGCTGGAAGAGGATTTGATGTTGCCGCGCCAGCTCCTCGCAAAGCTCCACCCAGGAAGGGATCAACGGCTGTATCTCTTCGATGGAACGGTGCAGATCGGAGCGCGCGGCGGGCGGCAATTGCCCGGTCAGCGTCATCGCCGAATATTCCGGCAAAAGCAGCAGTTCGGCACCCTTTTCCTTCGCCTCGCGAACGATGGCGGAGAGATGTGCGGCATAAGCTTCCCATGTCTCGATCAGCTCGATGGCATATTGGCTGGCGGCGAGGCGTGTCATTTGTCTCCGTCTCCGGCAAAAATGGTCTTCATCCAGAAGGACAGCGGTTTCGGGCTTTCAACGCTTTCGTCGAGGTCCTGCCATGTGAAACTGGTGCGTAGTTCCGGGTGATGGCTATAACCGCGCTTTTCCCAGAAGGCGTTCAGCGGCACGTAGTCCGCCGGGCGTCGTGGATGGTCTGCGGGTCGCTCCACAGCACAGAAAGTGCACCTGTCGAAACCGAGCCGCTTTGCATGCGCCTCCCGTTCCTCGAAGAAGCGCACGCCGACGCCATGGCCGCGATAACCGGGCAGAAGTACGCTTTCACCGAAGTAGAATATCCGGTCCGGATCGTAACCCGCCTTGACGAAAGGCTCCTTTACCTCTTCAGTCTCTGCCGCCATCGGCATGCCGGTCGACATGCCGACCACTTTGCCGTCATCAAGCGCCAGCACGAAGACCGCGCCGTCTGTATCGGCATAGGTCGCGAGATATTTGCGCTCATAGTCCAGCGAGCCGTCATAGAGATAGGGAAAGGCGCGAAACACCTCGATCCGCAGGCGCGCGAGGTCATCGAAATAGGGTGTGGCGTCAATGCCGGAAAGAGACTTGATTTCGACGGTCATGGGCATTTTCACTTTCGGTTGCACTGGTTATACCGTCATGGAAAACCCGCGCAAGCATTGAACGGAGAAGACGATGACCGCTGCCGAGACCATCCGCGCCTACTACGAAGCCTTCAACCGTCAGGACATGGATGCCTTTCTGGCGCTTCTTCACGATGAGGTGGTGCACGACATCAATCAGGGCGAGCGCCAGACCGGCAAGGCCGCCTTCGCTTCCTTCATGGACCATATGAACAGCTGCTATAAGGAAAATCTCACCGAGATGGTCATCATGGCGAGCGAAGATGGCAAGCGTGCTTCCGCAGAATTCATCGTCAACGGCGAATATCTCAAGACCGACGAGGGATTGCCCGAGGCGAATGGCCAGAAATACGTACTGCCGGCCGGTGCCTTTTTCAACCTGAAGGACGGCAAAGTTAGCCGGGTAACAAACTACTATAATCTGAACGACTGGATTGCCCAGGTCGGCGCCTGAGACGTTCTTTTGCCGCAAAGCGACCAGCGGCAAAGAAGATGGTAGTTTCCATTATCGTGGATATTGACTCCATCATATGAGAGTGCAATTCTCATATGATGGAAAACGAAGATCATATTCTTGAGCGCTCCATCGGCGAGCGGGTCAAAACATTACGGGCCGAAAACGGTTTGACGCTGGACAGGCTCGCCGCCGAATCCGGCGTCAGCCGCGCCATGATTTCCCGGATCGAGCGTGGAGAGGCGAGCCCCACGGCCTCGCTGCTGGCCCGCATCTGCGCAGCCCTTGGCCTGTCGCTTTCCGGTTTCTTCGCTGAAAACGAAGAGGCTGTGTCCCCGCTTATGAAAAAGCGTGATCAGCAGCTCTGGAAAGATCCGGAGACCGGTTATGTGCGCCGCGCCATCTCCCCGCCGCGTGTGGGATCCGATGTCGACATCGTTGAAGTCCAATTTCCGGCCGGCGCGCGCGTGGGTTTCCCACCGCATGCGGCGAGCCGGGGGATGACGCAATATGTCTGGCTTTTCGAAGGTGTGCTGGAAATGACGAGCGGCGGAGACGTTCACCGGCTGGAACCCGGCGATTGCCTTTTCATGCCGGTTGGCGAGGGGCATGTTTTCCACAATCCTACCGAAAAACCTGCCCGTTATGCCGTCGTGCTGGATCAAAGACAGCGCTGATTTTCCCGACAGGAGTTCATATGACCACCATCCGCGTGTTGAACGGGCAAGAGACCATCGATGTCTTGCCAGAACTCTGTGAGGTTCTGGCTGCCTGCGTGAACGGCGGCGCATCCGTCGGCTTCATCTTGCCCTTTTCACCGCAGGATGCGCAGCCTTTCTGGCAGTCAGTTGCAGAAGCGGCGGGCGAGGGCAGCACCATTCACGTGGTGGCGGAGGTAGATGGCAGGGTGGTGGGCACCGTTCAGGTCGGCCTTGCCTCCAAACCCAACCAGCCGCATCGCGGCGATCTGATGAAACTTCTCGTGCATCCGTCCGCGCGAGGCCTCGGGCTCGCCCGCAAACTCATGCAGAAGGCGGAGGAAGAGGCGGCAAAACGTGGTCGTACCCTGCTGGTGCTGGATACGGCGACGGGCAGCGAAGCGGAGGCGATCTATCCTCGCCTCGGCTGGGAGCGGGTCGGCGTCATCCCCGATTACGCTTTGTTTCCTGATGGACGCTTTTGCGGCACGACCCTGTTTTACAAGCGAATCGGCTAGGCCTTTCAGACTGCCGCCTTATTGACCCGGCTTCAGCGTACGATTGAAGGCGGCAACGATCATCGTTTCCAATTGTTTGTGAATGTCCGCACGGTCCCGCAGCCCGGCCGGTTCGCAGATGGGGTCGCGTTCGCCGACGGATTTGAGAAACGCGTCGGCATCCGGTTTGCAAAGCGGCAGGAAGCTGAAATGATTGGCCTCGTCCACCTGCCGATAGGTTGCGCCGGGCACTTCGTCCGCGAGTTTATCCGCAAGCACGGCGGGCGGAATTTTGCCCTTACTGCCGAGATTGATGAAGGTGAGCGGAATATCGATCTGCTTCAGGCTGTCAGGCTGAAAGGCGAGCGCCAGACCGGGATCGACCAGCACGGCGGAATGGATGCGGGGATCGCGGTTCTGCTGCTCGAATTGAGCCTTGTCGATGGTTCCGAGGTCGAGCTTCGGCACGCTGACCGGCTCGCCATTGAGGTAACCCCGGCCACCGGCGAACCATTGGCAATCCATCATCGTGGAATAGTCTTCGCAATAGCGCGCATAGGCATCAAGATCGGCGCGCGCGCCCGAAATCTCCATCGCCGCACTGCCGCCGAGCGAAAAGCCGAGCACGCCGATCCTGTGCGCGTCGATAGCACTCGACCATTTGCCCTTTGCCGTTAGAACAGTGACAATCGTGGAGAGATCATCCGTTCGCTCCCAGATTTTCGGCGTGTCGGCGGGTGTGGAATCGCCGCTGGTGGTGCCGGGGTGGTTGGCTCCGGCCACAATGAAACCTTCGCTCGCAAGTTTCGCGGCGATCCATGCCATGCCGGACACTCGTGAGCCCGAGCCGTGAGACAGAAGCACAAGCGGCAGGCGACCCGGTTTCACGGCGCCATCCTTGACCATTGGCGTGCCCTGAAAAATCCGGTCATCGCCGGAAACCGTCTGCGTGCCCTTTCCGTCGGAGGGATACCAAATGGTGACGGCAAGGTCCTTGCCGCGTGCCGGCGAATGGATGGTGGTTTCGCTGACGCCGACAGCCTCGCCTGCAAGAACAGGCTGGGTGACGAGAGCGGAAAACAGGAGGGCCGTGATGGTGGCGATAGGGCGCATGAAAACCTCGTGCGGTTGGAAAGAACGGGGTTCAATCTGCGCCGCGACATGTTTTTTGCGTCCTCGATCGTGTTAAAGGTCGTCCCGAAACGCGATCTGGTCCATGAATTGGCAATATAAGCCGTTGTTTCGGGGATATTCATTCGTGCTGTTCATTCCGCTGCCTTTCGTCGTGGCGCTTCTGCTGGTTGTCATGTTCATCGTTTTCTTTCGAGGCGGAGACGATGTGCGAACCAATCGGGCATTTCTGACGTTGATCGCGCTTTGTGCCCTGCAATCCGTCCTTGTCGGACTGCGCTGGGGGTATGGCGTCAGCGAAGCGCGTTATGTTTTGCCGGTCCTCGCCGCCTGCCTGCCGCCGCTCGTCTACATTGCTTTTCGTGGGCTGATGAGAGTGGCGGCGGAGAGCCGGATAGTGATGCTTTTCAACCTCGCTTTGTCGCCTTTGCTCATCGTCATCATGGAATTCATCTGGCCGATGGCGATTGATCTTGCGCTGATCGTCATCTTTGTCGGCCACGCCATTGCCCTGCTTCTTCTTGGCAGAAAGGGGCCGGATGGGCTGGAGGAGGCGCAATTTGCCAGCGTTACCTCGGCGCACCGGGCGCTTATTATCGCTGCCATCGCTCTTTGTGTTTCTGCCCTGTTCGATCTGCTCGTGTTTTTCGATTTCGAATGGGCGCATGGGCAGAATGTTGCAGCGCTTGTCAGCAATGCCAATCTTTTCGGCCTGCTATTGATTGGCCTCATGGCCGCGCTGGCCGGCAAGAGCAAGGCGCCACAAACAGCCATAGAACCTGTCGCGGAATTGTCAGCATCGGCGGAGCCATCGGAACAGGACCGCGATATCGTTGCAAGGGTTGACCGGCTGATGGAGACACAGGCGCTTTACCGTGATGAGAATCTCAACCTGTCGCGGCTTGCAAGACGCCTTGGCCTGCCGAGCCGGCAGATATCAGGCGCGATCAACCGCTCGCTCGGCGTCAATGTCTCGCAATATGTCAACCAGCTGCGCATCCGTGAAGCCTGCCGGCTTTTGGAGGAGACGGAGCAATCGGTGACGGCGATCATGCTGTCCTCCGGCTTTCAGACCAAGTCCAACTTCAACCGCGAATTTCGCCGCGTCACCGGCATGAGCCCGGTCGACTGGCGGGAGCGTGAAGTGTGGAAGCTGGTCTCGCCAAACAAAACGGCCACCCGGCCGACGCCGGATGACCGTTTAAAAATCGTCGGAAAATGATGGGGGATCAGAGCGTGCCGTTACGCTGCTGGATCATCATATAGGTGTCATAGGTATATTCGGCGATCTGCGCCCAGAGATAGGCGTCCTTCTTGAAGGCCTGTTGGCTCTCGTAGATTTTCTTGAAGCTTTCGTTCTTGGCCGAAATCTCCGCATAGGTGTCCTGGGCCGCCTTGTGGCAGACATCTAGGATTTCCTGGCTGAAGGGGCGCAGGATAGCGCCCTGTGCCACGAGTTCCTTCAGCGCCTTGGGATTGCGGGCGTCGTAACGCTCCAGCATGCTGGCGCTGCCGGCGGCGCAGGCGTCTTTCAGGATGCGCTTGTAGTTCTCCGGCAGCTCATTGAACTTCTGCAGATTGACGAAGGCATGCACGGCCGGGCCGCCTTCCCACCATGCCGGGTAGTAATAATATTTCGCGACCTTGTAGAAGCCGAGCTTCTGGTCGTCATAGGGACCGACGAATTCGGTGGCGTCGATCGTGCCCTTTTCCAGAGCCGCATAGACATCGCCGCCGGCGATCTGCTGAGGTGTCACGCCGACCTTCTGCATCACCTGACCGGTCAGGCCGGCGATACGCATCTTCAGGCCCTTCAGGTCGTCGATGGTGTTGATTTCCTTGCGGAACCAGCCGCCCATCTGGGCACCGGTATTGCCGAGCAGGATCGAATAGATATTGTGCTGGGCAAGGAATTCGTTGAGCAGCTCATTGCCGCCGGCCTGGTTGAACCAGGCATTCGTCTGGCGTGCATTGAGACCGAAGGGAACCGAAGTTCCGAGCGCGAAGGTCGGGTCCTTGCCGACGTAATAATAGGAGCAGGTATGCGCCATTTCGACGGTCCCGGCCGTCACCGCATCTGCTGCCTGCAGCGCCGGCACGATTTCGCCGCCGGCAAAGTGCTGAATGACGAAGTTGCCGCCGGAGGCTTCCTTCACATGGTCGGCAACGATCTGGCCGGCGCCGAAAAGAATGTCGAGGCCCTTGGTGAAGGACGACGTCATGCGCCAGGTGATCTTGGGGTTTTCCTGTGCGATGGCCGGAGCGGCAAGCGCCGTTGCGGTAACACCGGCGCCGAGAGCGCCCGCCTTGCGGATAAATGATCTGCGATCCATGTCGATAAGCCCTGTTATGTCTGCATATTACAGGCGAACCGCACGGTACGCCTCCCGCAGGTTACTAATCATTTATCCCCGCAGCCATCAAGAGGGAATGTTCGAAACTTGCGTGATCTCCGGTGATGCTTGACGAATATTGCTTCGTCACGTCTTTCCGCGTCACTTGCTGCGCATCAACGCCGGGTCGTCCATTGCGGGATTGTAAAACAGCGAAAGCGTCAGGCTTCTGGCGATGCGTTCCGCCGTTTCCATGAACCAGTCGTGGGCCTCTTTGCCTGGCGCAATATCATCAAGCGTAGCGGAAAACAGCGCAAGCCACTGCGGAAAAAGCTCCGCCGACATGCCCTTTACGCCGAGATGCGCCTGCACGGGTTTGCCGCCATAGCCACCATTCTTGAACGCGACAGCCGCCCAGAACTGTTTCATCCTGGCCATATGCTCCGGCCAGCGCCCAGCAAGCCGCGCATCAAAAACCGGGCCGAGCGTGGGATGTTCAAGAACGCGGCCGTAGAATGTCTCCACCAGCAAATCGATGAAACCGGCATCGACGCCGATCTCCGCCATGGCTTTTTCCGCCCTGTCCCGAATTTCCTCGCTGTGGGCGGCTCTGGCCGCAATGTCGTCCTGCATGGTGTTTCCCTTTTGGGAGCATTTACCCCGCCGCGATGCGGCCTGCAATGCGACCCTTTGCCTTATTAGAATTATTCTAAGAAGGCTTGATCCCGGTGCGATGCGGATGTATTTAGAATTATTCTAAAAAAGGTTTCAGCCATGTTTCGCAGTCTTTTTTCCCTGTCCAAACGTCCCTTTTCCTCCCTTGACGAACAGGAGATTCTCGCGCTCGCCATTTCATCCGAAGAGGACGATTCCCGTATCTATCGCTCCTATGCCGATCATCTGCGCGCGCAATATCCGCAATCCGCCAAAGTCTTCGAGGATATGGCGGAAGTCGAGCAGCAGCATCGAAACGTGCTGATCGATATGCATCGCCGTCGCTTCGGAGAAACCATACCGCTGATCCGCCGCGAACATGTCCGTGGTTTCTATGAGCGCACCCCGGACTGGCTGGTGAAGAATCTCTCGCTCGAGAAAATCCGCGCCCAGGCCGAATTGATGGAAGCCCAGGCGATCCGCTTCTACGATGAGGCCGTCAAGCGCACCAGCGATGCCTCGACACGCAAGCTCCTCGGCGATCTGGCCGAGGCGGAGCGGGGCCACGAAGACATTGCGCAGATGCTGCAAGAAAAACACCTCGATGAAAACGGCAAGACCGAAGAGGCGGAAACCGCAAAACGGCAATTTCTTCTGACCTATATTCAGCCGGGTCTTGCGGGGCTTATGGATGGCTCCGTCTCGACGCTCGCGCCGATTTTCGCGGCCGCCTTTGCCACGCAGGATACCTGGCAGACCTTTCTGATTGGCCTTTCGGCCTCTGTCGGTGCGGGCATCTCTATGGGTTTCACCGAGGCCGCCCATGATGACGGCAAGCTTTCTGGCCGCGGTTCTCCGGTAAAGCGGGGCCTGGCCTCGGGCATCATGACGGCCATAGGCGGCCTCGGCCACGCATTGCCCTATCTCATTCCGCATTTCTGGACAGCGACCGCGATTGCCGCCGTCGTCGTTTTCGTGGAACTCTGGGCCATCGCCTTCATTCAGAACCGCTTCATGGAAACGCCGTTCCTGCGCGCGGTGTTTCAGGTGGTCCTTGGCGGCTCACTGGTGCTGGCGGCCGGCATTATCATCGGCAATGGGTGAAAAAAGAAAGAGCCCGCAATAGCGGGCTCTTAATTCCTTCGAACCTGGCACAGGCGTCAGCGCAATGCGCCGACCAGCACGTCGCGGCCGTCTTCGATGGAGACCCAACGGCCCGTATTGAAGGACGCCTGCCGCTTCAGATAGGTGTAGTTGGTGTCGGTCCACAGCTTCACGTCGTCGGTGAGATTATCGAGAATATAATCGCCGTCGGTGGTGCGAAGGGTCAGCACGGCATGGCCCTCGCCATCCGGCTTGCGCACGACGGTGATCAGAAGATCAGCCACGGAAAAACCACGCTCGACCAGCTTCTTTCGCTTCAGCAGCACGAAATCTTCGCAGTCGCCGGCGGTCGTCGGATATTCCCAGACTTCGTCCTTGCCGTAGATTTCCTGATCGGTCATCGCCACGATGGTGGTATTGACGGACGTATTGACCTCGCGAATGACATCCCAGCCATAATCCGTGACGCGCGGCGGCGGCGTCGCCTTGCTGCGAATATTGCATTCGTCGGCATATTTCTGACAGAACTCATAATGGCCGATAGGCTGGGAGGTAATCCCTCCCGTCACCATGGAAGGGCTTCCCTTGGTTTCCGCCGTGGCGGAGGCAGCAGTCATTAGCCCGGCGGCAACTGCAAACAGCAGCGCACGCGCCAGCGGTGCGTTCATCATGAAACCCGTCCCTTAATTCTTAACGAAAAGTTAAGAGGGATAGGGGGCTTGAGTCAATCGCTAGCAATCGGCGGTGCGCAAGACTCGTCGAATATGGTTAAGAGCGTTGCGCAAATGCCTATATTGCAAGGGCTTTGACCGCGGCGAGCATCCGCTCGATATCCTGCGGCCGGGAAAGCCGATGGTCGCCGTCGCGGATCAACGTCAGCACGACGTCGTCGGATGGAAGGTGTTCGATAAGCTTCAGTGCATGCTGATAGGGAACATCCGGGTCGCGCATGCCCTGCAGGATGTGAACGGGGCAGCCGGTGGTGATGATACCCTGCAGCACGCGGTTCTGCTTCCCGTCCTCCATCAGCGCGCGGGTGAAGATGTTGGGCTCGGGGCTATATTCCGAATGTTCCTCGAAATATCCCTTTTCCGCCAGAGAGGTTTTTTCCGCATCCGAAAGGCTGGGTTCTATCAGCTCCTGCGTGAAATCCGGCGCTGGCGCAATGAGGACGAGACCGACGACGGATGGCGCGCTATCCGCCTTGCGCAGCTCCTCGACCATGCGTAGCGCAATCCATCCGCCCATGGAGGAGCCGATGAGAACGACGCGCGACGGCGCCTTTGCGCGCACCACGGCAAGCGCCTCTTCCAGCCAGCGGGAAATCGTGCCCTTCCTGAAGTCGCCGCCGGAAACGCCATGGCCGGAATAGTCGAGCCGCAGGCAGGCAAGACCGTTTTCTGCCGCGAAGCGGTCGAGCTCGACCGCCTTGGTTCCGGTCATGTCGGAACGATAGCCGCCGAGCCATACCAGCATCGGCATATTCTCGCCCGAAGCCGTCGGGCGATGAAGGAAAGCAATGTCGCGAGTGTCGTTGTCGGGGCCTACGCGCAGGAATTCAGCGGCTTGTTCGGTCATGTATATGCAATTCTCCTGATTTTGGTGCAACAACGGCGGCGTATTTGCAAAAACCGTGACAACAGGTGATCTTTTCGGGCAGATATGCTATTGACTTCGCCACAGCAATAACGACATTTCCGCCGCTTGTACCAAACAAGCTGTTTTTTGCTGACGTGATCCAGAAACAGATCAGGAGAATACGACCATTCGCAGACCTTTCAAAGCCGATGCCCCCGTCAAGGAGGGGCCGCGCTCCAACCGGGAAATTCGGGTTCCCAGAGTTCAGCTTATTGATGAAGACGGCCAGAACCTCGGTAGCATGCCGACGGATCAGGCTTTGAAACTGGCGGAGGAGGCCGGTCTCGATCTCGTTGAGATTTCGCCGAACGCGGAACCGCCGGTATGCAAGATCCTCGATCTCGGCAAGCTGAAGTACTCGACCCAGAAAAAGGCCGCTGAAGCGCGCAAGAAACAGAAGATCGTCGAAGTCAAAGAAATCAAGATGCGCCCCAACATCGACACGCATGACTATGACGTGAAGATGAAGGCGATGGGCCGCTTCTTTGAAGACGGTGACAAGGTGAAGGTGACGCTGAAGTTCCGCGGCCGCGAAATGGCCCACCAGGAACTTGGCATGAAGCTTCTCCTTCAGGTAAAGGAAGACACCCAGGCGATTGCCAAGGTGGAGGCCGAGCCGAAGCTGGAAGGCCGTCAGATGATGATGGTTCTCGCCCCGAAATAATTTGCGCCAGCCTTTTAAGGCCGCATGAATCGCCATCGCAAGGGGAAGTTTGCTTTCCCCGTTGCGCTTTTAGCCGACTGCGGTTATAAGCGCGCGTCCGAACGGTCCGGCAGGGCATGCCGAGGCCGTTCCTGAATAGCTTGAAATAGGCCTCGTCTGCCTGTTTCGATACAAAAACGGAGTAGCAAAATGCCCAAGATGAAGACGAAGTCCGCTGCAAAGAAGCGGTTCAAGATCACCGCCACCGGCAAGGTTGTTGCAGCCGCCGCCGGCAAGCGCCACGGCATGATCAAGCGTACCAACAAGTTCATTCGCGACGCGCGCGGAACCATGGTTCTCGCCGACGCTGACGGCAAGAAGGTCGTCAAGAACTACCTGCCGAACGGTCTCTGAGACTTTTCCGCACATTTGGACACTTTAAGGAGATCATGACATGGCACGCGTAAAACGTGGCGTAACTTCCCGCGCCAAGCACACCAAGACACTCAAGGCAGCCAAGGGCTTCTACGGCCGCCGCAAGAACACCATCCGCGCAGCAAAGGCTGCCGTGGATCGTTCCAAGCAGTACGCTTACCGCGACCGCAAGGTCAACAAGCGCAACTTCCGCGCTCTGTGGATCCAGCGTATCAACGCTGCCGTTCGCGAATTCGGCCTGACCTATGGCCGCTTCATCGACGGCCTGAACAAGGCTGGCATCGAAGTCGACCGCAAGGTTCTGTCCGACATGGCTATCCATGAGCCGGCAGCATTCGGCGCGCTCGTCGAAGCAGCGAAGAAGGCGCTTGAGTACCTCAAGGATGCTGGTACGGCCAACGAGTTTGAAACCGCTGTAAAGTAATTACGGCGCGGACAATCTGTTGTTCATTTGAAACCCGCGCCGGTTCTCCGGCGCGGGTTTTGCGTTTGGCTGATGCACCCGCCTGGTCGAGAATGTATCGTAGTTTTTAATTTAGAAATTTAGGAAAAATAGAGTATCCAGCGCGTCTGCCCTGAAAAATCTCCTGGTGGACGAGAATGCTGGTTAATGAAAATCAGGCTGAAACAGCCGAAGGGTTTCGAGTACATCTTGATGATGCAGATATTGCCACTCTCATGCACGCTTTGTTAAAAAGTGAGCGGCGGGTCCAGAAGGTTGAGCTGTCGCAACTGACAGTATGGATCAAGCGCCAGGGCACGGAAACGCCGTCCTGGTGGATAAAGCTGCAGACCTTTCTCGCAAAGCTGCTTCCTTACACCTTCATGCGCCCTTCGCCGCCGCTCGACGGTGCCGGCCTGATGCGTCGCGAACTCGACACGCTGCAGGCCTTCAAAGCCAGTGGTTTTCCGGTCCCGCCCGTGATTTACTCTTCCCGGACCGCAGTTGTGCTGGGCGACGTTGGCCCCACCATCATCGAGCGCATGGACGCGATAAAGGCAGCCGCGCCGGCGGAACATGATGCCCTGCTGGTAAAATCTGCCGAGGCACTCGGCGAATTGCATGCGGCAGGCCTTTGCCATGGGCGCCCGCATGTGCGCGACTTTTTTCTCGAAGACGGCCGCGTCGGTTTCATGGATTTCGAGGAGCGCCCGCAGGAAGTGATGCCGCTCGAGACGGCGCAGGCCCGCGATATCTGGCTGCTGTTTTTACAGGTCGCGACACGCGCCTGCGATGCGCGGAAAACCTGCGATGCCGCCTTCGCCCGCTGGCGCGAAAACGCCCCGCCCCGGGCGCTGGAAGAATTGTGCCGTCTGACCGGCATTCTGGGACGTTTTTTACCGGTTGCCCGGTTGATCGGGCGCGTGCGGATGGGTAGTGATCTGCGACGCTTTATCATGGCGACCGACTATCTGATGAATGCTGTGAACCCCGAAGCCGCTGTTAAAAAGACCGGCAAGGCAGGAAAAGATGACTGAACTTGATACCTTGAAATCGCAATTGATGTCGGAGATCGCCACGGCTGCCGATGAGCCGGCCATCGAAGCCGTGCGCCTTTCCGCGCTTGGCAAGAAGGGCTCGGTTTCGGAGCTTCTGAAGACGCTTGGCAGCATGACGCCGGAAGAGCGCCAGACCCGCGGCGCCGCCATCAACCAGCTCAAGACCGAAATCACCGACCTCATCGGCGAACGCAAGAATGCGCTGAAGGATGCTGCCATCGCCGCCCGGCTGAAGGCGGAAACGGTGGATGTCAGCCTGCCAGTCCGCCAGTCTCCGGCCGAGCGCGGCCGCATTCATCCGATCAGCCAGATCGTCGATGAAATCACCGCGATCTTCGCGGATATGGGTTTCTCTATCGCCGAAGGTCCGGATATCGAAACCGACTATTACAACTTCACGGCGCTGAATTTCCCCGAAGGCCATCCGGCCCGCGAAATGCACGACACCTTCTTCTTCCAGCCGGATGAAAAGGGCGAGCGCAAGGTGCTGCGCACCCACACGTCGCCAGTGCAGATCCGCACCATGGAAAGCCAGAAGCCGCCGATCCGCATCGTCATTCCCGGCAAGACCTATCGCCAGGATTCCGATGCCACCCATTCGCCGATGTTCCATCAGGTTGAAGGCCTTGTCATCGACAAGAAGGCGCATGTCGGCAATCTGCGCTGGATTCTGGAAGAATTCTGCAAGACGTTCTTCGAGGTCGACAGCGTCGTCATGCGTTTTCGCCCCTCCTTCTTCCCCTTCACGGAGCCGAGCTTCGAGGTGGATATCCAATGCGACCGTTCCGGCCCCATCGTCAAGTTCGGCGAAGGCAAGGACTGGATGGAGATCCTCGGCTGCGGCATGGTGCACCCGAACGTGCTGCGAGCCGGTGGGCTGGACCCGGATGAATATCAGGGCTTTGCCTGGGGCATGGGCCTCGACCGCATTGCCATGCTGAAATACGGCATGCCGGACCTGCGCGATTTCTTCAACGCCGATGTCCGCTGGATGAACCATTACGGCTTCCGCCCGCTCGACATGCCGACGCTGTTCGGCGGTTTGAGCGTTTAATCCGGCTAGCCAAGGAGCAAAGACATGAAATTCACTCTTTCCTGGCTGAAAGAGCATCTCGATACCGATGCGACGCTGGATGAGATTTGCGAGCGGCTGACGGCAATCGGCCTTGAGGTCGAGGACGTTGACGACAAGGCGGCCTACAAGCCTTTCGTCATCGCCAAGGTGCTCTCCGCCGAGAAGCACCCGGAAGCTGACCGTCTGAAGGTTCTCTCCGTTGACGCCGGCGACGGCAAGCCGGTGCAGATCGTCTGCGGCGCGCCGAATGCACGCGCCGGCCTCGTCGGTGCGCTCGCGCGTCCGGGCATGTATGTTCCGGGCATCGACGTCACCCTTGCCGTCGGCAAGATACGCGGCGTGGAAAGCCACGGCATGATGTGCTCCGAAAAGGAGCTGAACATTTCCGACGATCACGACGGCATCATCGACCTGCCGGAAGATGCGCCGGTCGGCACCTCTTTCGCCGCCTATGCCGGGCTCGACGATCCGGTCATCGAAATCAACCTGACCCCGAACCGCCCGGACTGCACCTCGATCTACGGTATTGCCCGCGATCTCGCTGCTTCCGGTCTCGGCAAGCTGAAGACGAGACCCGCGCCGTCCTTCAAGATCGAAGGCGCAACCCCGGTCGACGTGAAGCTTGAGCTGGACGATGCGGCGCTCTGCCCCGGCTTTTCGCTGCGCATCGTTCGTGGCGTGAAGAACGGCCCCAGCCCGAAATGGATGCAGCAGCGCCTGCTGGCGATCGGCCTGCGTCCCATCAATGCGCTTGTCGACATCACCAACTACATGACCTTCGATCAGGGCCGGCCGATGCACGTCTTCGACGCCGCAAAGGTCAAGGGCGATCTGACGGTTCGCCGCGCAAAAGAGGGCGAGACCATCCTCGCGCTCGATCAGCGTGAATATAAGCTCGGCCCGAACAATGTCGTCATCGCCGATGAGAAAGGTCTCGAATCCATCGGCGGCGTCATGGGCGGCGAACATTCCGGCTGCGATGACAACACCGTCGACGTACTGATCGAATCCGCTCTCTGGGATCCGATCAACATTGCAAAGACAGGCCGTTCGCTCGGCATCATCACCGATGCGCGTTATCGTTTCGAGCGCGGCGTCGATCCTGAATATATGGTTCCGGGTCTGGAGCGCACCACCGAACTGGTTCTCGAACTGTGCGGCGGCGTCGCCGGCGAAGCCCGGGTCGTCGGTTACAAGGGGCATCAGCCAAAGGTCGTGGATTTTCCGCTCGCGGAAGTAAAGCGCCTCACAGGTCTGGAAGTCTCGGCGGAAGAGAGCCTCGCCATTCTCAAGGGTCTCGGCTTCGGCGTCGAGGGAACGGGCGAGCGCGTCTCCGTCACCGTGCCGTCCTGGCGTCCGGACGTCGATGGCAAGGCCGATCTGGTGGAAGAGGTCATGCGCATTCATGGCGTCGACAACATCAAGCCGGAACCGCTGGAAAGCTTCGGCGCCGTTAACGGCCGTATCCTGACCACGCTGCAGATCCGCACCCGCACCGCGCGCCGTGCGCTGGCAAGCCGCGGCATGCTCGAGGCCGTCACCTGGTCCTTCATCCCGGAAGCGCAGGCGAAACTCTTCGGCGGTGGTTCGCCGGCCCTGAAGCTCGCAAACCCGATTGCGGCCGATATGTCGGACATGCGGCCCTCGCTGCTGCCCGGCCTGCTGACCGCCGCACAGCGCAATGCCGACAAGGGCTATGGCGATGTCGCGATCTTCGAGGTTTCCGGCACCTATGAGGGCGATACACCTGATAAGCAACGCCGCGTTGCCGGCGGTGTTCGTCGTGGCACGGCCTCGCTCGCAGGCAGCGGCCGCATGTGGTCCAATGCTTTGAAGGGCGGCGGCAAGCCCGTGGATGTCTATGACGCCAAGGCCGATGCGCTCTCGGTGCTGGAAGCCTGCGGCCTGCCCATGGCCAATGTGCAGATCGAAGCCGGCGGCCCCGGCTGGTATCACCCCGGCCGCTCCGGCACCATCAAGATGGGTCCGAAGGTCGTGCTCGGCTATTTCGGCGAGTTCCATCCGAAGACGCTGTCCGAACTGGATGTCTCCGGCGCCTATTGCGGTTTCGAGATTTATCTCGACGCCATGCAGGAGCCGAAGAAGAAAGCGACCCGCACCAAGCCTGCGCTCGAGCTTTCGCCCTTCCAGGCAGTCAAGCGCGACTTCGCCTTCGTGGTCGACAAGTCGGTAGAGGCGGGGGCCATCATCAAGGCTGCGACCAGCGCTGACCGCAAGTTGATCACCGGTGTCAATGTCTTCGATATTTTCGAGGGCGCATCGCTCGGTGAAAACCGCAAGTCGGTCGCCATCGAAGTGCAGATCCAGCCGGTCGACAAGACGCTGACGGACGAGGATTTCGAGGCGCTGACGGCCAAGATCGTCGGCAATGTCGAGAAATCGACGGGCGGCGTCCTGCGCGCCTGAAAACGGATGACGGAATGAAAAAAGCCGCGGCACTGCCGCGGCTTTTTGTTGTTATCGGTTGGCCATCCGCGACATCTTTTCCGGGTAACGCGCGCCGGCGACTTTTGCGGGCGAAAGCAGCGCGCCGAGGCTGGCGGCTTCTTCTGCTGTCAGCGACACCTCCGCTGCGGCAACGTTCTTCTCCAGATTGGCGATTTTTGTCGTGCCGGGAATAGGAACGATGAAGTCGCCCTGTGCCAGCACCCATGCCAGCGCCAGTTGTCCGGCGGTCACGCCCTTCTCAGTCGCCATGTCCTCCAGAAGCTTGATGAGCGCCAGATTGGCGTCGAAGTTTTCGCTCTGGAAGCGTGGCAGGCCGCGGCGGAAGTCGTCGGATGCAAGGCCGTCGAGCGACTTCAGCGCGCCCGTCAAGGCACCGCGCCCGAGCGGGCTGAAGGGGACGAAACCGATGCCGAGTTCTCGGCAGGTTTCCAGCACGCCGTTTTCCTCCACGTCGCGGGTCCATAGCGAATATTCGCTCTGAATGGCCGCAATCGGATGAACAGCGTGCGCTTTGCGAAGCGTTTCGGCACTCGCTTCTGAAAGGCCGAGATGCTTCACCTTGCCCTGCTTTACCAGCTGGGCCATAGCGCCTACCGTATCTTCGATCGGAACATTTGGATCGACGCGATGCTGATAGAACAGGTCGATCTCATCAACGCCGAGGCGTTTGAGGGAGGCTTCGGCGACGGCGCGCACATTTTCCGGGCGGCTGTCGGTGCCCACCATCATCTGGCCAGCAGGTTTGCTGGTGTCGATTTTGAAACCGAACTTGGTGGCAATGACCACCTTGTCGCGATAGGGCTTCAAACCCTTGCCGACAAGGATTTCGTTGTTGTAAGGCCCATAAACCTCTGCCGTATCGAAAAAGGTGACGCCGAGTTCGACGGCGCGGTGCAGCGTTGCAATTGCGCTGCTTTCATCGCCGGTCGGGCTATAGGCATGTGTCATGCCCATGCAGCCGAGGCCAAGCGCCGAAACGGAAAGGTTGTTTCCAAGGGTTCTTTTTTTCATCTGTTCGTCCTTTCAAAGGAACCGCCCGTTATCAGGGCGTTATGAGAAAATAGCGTCTCATGGCGGCAAAAATAATCGCTGCAAATCTGCGTGGGTTGTTCTATCATTTAGAACAATGAACCGTGTGCAACTCTCCCAACTCGCTGTTCTCGCTGCCGTTGCCGAAGGCCGCAGCTTTCGCAAGGCCGCCGCCGAACTTGCCATTGCCCCTTCCGCCGTCAGCCATGCGGTGTCGTCGCTGGAGGCGAGTCTTGGCTTGCGTCTGCTTCATCGTACCACCCGCAGCGTTTCACCGACAGAGGAGGGCAGGCGGCTTCTCGAAACGCTTGGTCCGGCACTTGCCGATATCGATGCGGTCATCGAGACGCTTGCCGAGCAGGGCGGAAGACCGGCCGGCCCCCTGCGCATCACCCTGCCAAGGCTTGCTGCCGAGGACCTCATCGTGCCCCGGCTGGGTGAGTTCCTGCGGCTCTATCCCGATATTTCCCTCGAAATCTCAACGGATGATCGTTTCGAGGATATTGTCGCGAAAGGTTTCGATGCGGGTTTGCGGCTTGGCGAGCACCTCGATGCGGATATGATTGCGGTAAAAGCGAGCGGCGCATGGTGCGGTGCGATTGTTGGCGCCCCCTCCTATTTCTCAGAAAATCCACCACCGCAGGATCCAAGGGATCTCATCCGGCATCGCTGTATCCGCCGGCGTTTCGCCAGCGGCCTTATCTATCGCTGGGAACTGGAGAAGAATGGCAAGCCATTGGTGGTTGATGTGCAGGGGCCGCTGATCCTGTCGGACCAGAGCCTCATTCGCCGGGCTGCCATCGACGGGGCAGGGCTTGCCTTCGTTTTCGAGCAGCGTGTTGAAGACGATATCCGGGCGGGCAGGCTTATCCGCGTGCTTGAGGACTGGTGCGCCCCGTTCGACGGTTTTTACATTTATTATCCCTCGCGCCGGCAAATGAGGCCGGCGCTGAGGGCTTTCGTGGATTTCTTCCGCTTCAGGAATTGATCAGAACTTGATGCGATAGCGGATATGGCCGTCGCTTTTCACGTAGCTGTCATAGAGCTTCTGGGCGCGGTGATTGTCCTCGCCAGTGTGCCAGTAGAGCCGTGACCAGCCCTTGTCCTTGCAGATGGCGACAAGATCATCCATCAGCGCCCGGCCGGTTCCCTTGCCGCGGATTTCGCCATCGACGAACAGGTCTTCCAGATAGCAGTCGGGCGTCTTTACCCAGGTGGAATCATGGAAGTGATGAATGGCGAAACCGGCCATGCGGTCGCCGAGCATGGCCACGCGCATGGAAACACGGGATGCGGGATCGAGAATGCGTGCCCAGGTATGCTCGGTCACCTCATCGGCAAGTTCGACATCATAAAAGGCGAGGTAGTCGTTCCACAGGCGCAGCCATTCCGTCCGGTCAGCCGGCTGCGCATCGCGAATTCTGAGCTCCATGTTACGCACCCGCCTTGTCGAGCAGCGTCATCATCTCATCCGTCAGCTTTAAGTCGACGGCGCGTTTGAAGCTTTCAAGCTGAGACAGGCTGGTGGCGCTGGCGATCGGCGCGGTTATCGCCTTCTTTCGCAACAGCCAGGCCAGTGCGATATCGGCAAGTTTGGCCCCGGTTTCCACTGCTACGGCATCCATGGCGCCCAGAATGGCAAGCCCGCGCGTATTGACATATTCACCCACGCGATAGCTGCGGGCGACGCCTTCCGTATCGGCCTTGGCCCGATATTTCCCGGTGAGGAAGCCGGCGGCGAGGCTGTAATAATTGATGACGCCGATCTCTTCCTTCTCGCAAAGCTCGGCAAGCGGACCTTCGAAATCCTTGCGGTTATAGAGATTATACTCCGGCTGCAGCACGTCATAACGGGGAAGATTGTTTTTTGCAGCCGTGTCCAGCGCGTCTTGAAGCTGGCTTGCGGAATAATTTGAGCAGCCGATGGCGCGGATTTTTCCCTGTTCCTTCAGCTTGCCGAAAGCAGCGAGCGTTTCCTCCAGCGGCACATCCGCATCCGGCTTGTGGGCGAGGTAAAGGTCGATGTAGTCGGTTTGCAGCCGCTTCAGCGACGCTTCCACGGCCTCCGCAATCCACTTGGCGCTGAGGCCGGTCTTCTGGCCGCGATTGTCAAAACCGACCTTGGTGACGATTACCGCATCTTCGCGCTTCACGCTCGACTGCTTCAGCCATTTGCCGATGATCGTCTCGGACTCGCCGCCCACATGTCCGTCCACCCATGCGGAATAGACATCCGCCGTGTCGATGGCGTTAAACCCGGCGTCGAAAAAGGCGTCGAGCAGGGCAAAGGAAGTCTTCTCATCCGCTGTCCAGCCGAACACGTTGCCGCCGAAGACGATCGGGGCGATGGAGAGGCCGGTGCGGCCGAGGCTTCGTTTTTCCACGGGGAATGCTCCTGTTGCTGTCTTGGTGGCAAGGTAGCAACTGCTCATCCGCATAACCATTCAATTCCTTTGATGGCATTCATCAGGCAGCGGCAGGGTTTGAGATTATCAGGCCTGAAAACCGCGATAGTGGCTGGGAGGGAAGCGATTATGCTGTTGCCAGACACGCCGCAAATGCCGGGCGGAGGCAAAACCGGCCCTCTCGGCAATGGCTTCCATATCCAGGCGGCTGTTGGCGAGAATGTCGCGGGCAAGATTGACCCGCATCAGGTTGACGTAGTCGATGACGCTGATGCCCGTATGCTCGCGAAACAGGCGGGACAGATGCCTTTCGCTGAGTGCCGCAATATCGGCCAGCCGCTCCAGCGACCAGTCCTGCGCCGGCTCGGCCATTACACGGTCCTGAACCCGATGAATGGCGGGGTGGATGTGGTTGCGGCCGGTGAGCCACGGGGAGATTTGCGGATCGCTGCCGCTGCGCCTGAGATAAACCACCATGGTTTTGGCAATACGCGCGGCGACCGCAGGCGATGTCAGCCGGGAAACCAAATGCAGCATCAGGTCGATGCCGGTGGAAATACCGGCGCTTGAGAAGCGGTTGCCATCCTCGACGAAAAGGCGGTTTTCGGCCACCTGGGACAGTGGCGCGATGCGACGCAGCCCTTCAACGCAGTCGGCATGGGTCGTGCAGTTGCGCCCGTCAAAAAGCCCGGCTTCGCCCGCCAGCAGTGCGCCGGAACAGATGGAAATGACTGTCGTATCGGGGCGCACAGCACGGCGCAGCCATGCGGCCAGCGCCTGCCGCTCTCGCCGTGTCTCCGGATCGTTGTCGAAGCGCGATGTGCTGCCGGAGATCAGCAGGAAAGCATTTTCCGGCAGGGTGTCAGGCAAGCTCTCCAGCCCTGAAAGCGCAAGGCCGATGGAAGATTGTTGTTTGTCAGTCGCAGCAATGTAGCGGCAGTCGAAATGAATGTCCCGCTGTTCCCCGTTGGCATAACGGATCACTTCGAGCGGACCGGCAATATCGAGCAACAGCGCATGTGGCGGCACAAGCGTATAAAAGGGAATGGTGCGCGTGCCGCCATTATCCATCAGGCGGCCTCTTTGACGGTGGCCAGTGCGTCATCGACGGTTACGATGCGCGCGAAGCGGCCGGCCAGCACCAGCTCGGTCCGCTTGCGGATATCGTCCGGGCTGAAGACGGTGCCGGAAGCATGTGTCATCGGGAAAGTCAGCGTCGCTTCAGTGACGTAATCGACGCTGTAACCAAGATCGGAAGCATGCCGGGTGGTGGTTTCGCAGCATTGTTCGGTGCGGATGCCGGAGACGATCAGCCGGTTGATGCCCTTCTGCGTCAGCCAGATTTCGAGGCCGGTGCCGGCAAAAGCCGAATGGCGGTTCTTATGAAAGGTGACGTCTGGGGTGATCCGCACACCCTCCAGCGCCCGGATATAGCCGCTGTCTTTTGAAAAGGCCCTGTCGCCATCGACGTGGAAGATTTGCACGACGGGAATGCCCGCAGCCCTTGCACCGTCGATCAGTGCCTGCTGCTTCTCAAGATAGGCGGCAAGCTCGCTTTCTTCGAAGTAAGGGGCGTGCCGAAAGGATTCCTGAACGTCGATGACAAGCAGCGCTGTATGGGAAGAGGACATTTCATGTTTCTCCATTGGGTTCATGCATAGCATAATTTCTCTTATTAAGCTTGGAGAAAAGCAGGCATTCCGACAAAGACAGGACAAATTCAGCCATATCTTGTTCTGTCATGCATCTGCGGCTTGCCAGACCGTGTTACGATGGTAAGTTTCCGACGGATGGCAGAGCGGGAGAATGGAATGCTGCGTTTCGGAATAATCTCAACGGCGAAAATCGCTCAGGATCACGTCATTCCGGCGATACAGGATGCGCAGAACTGCGTGGTCAGCGCCATCGCCAGCCGTGACCTCGCCAAGGCGCGCGCGGTGGCGGATCGTTTTTCCGTGCCCCACGCCTTCGGCTCCTATGAGGAGATGCTGGCCTCGGATGTGATCGACGCCGTCTATATTCCGCTTCCGACCTCGCAGCATGTGGAATGGACCATCAAGGCCGCCGATGCCGGCAAGCATGTTCTGTGCGAAAAGCCGATTGCATTGAAGGCAGAGGAGATCGACACACTCATCGCCGCGCGTGACCGCAACCGTGTTATCGTCTCGGAAGCTTTCATGGTCACCTATGCGCCCGTCTGGGCGAAGGTGAAGGAATTGCTGGCATCCGGCGCGATCGGCACACTGAAGCATGTTCAGGGCGCTTTCAGCTATTTCAACCGCGATCCCGGCAATATGCGCAATATTCCCGAACTGGGTGGCGGCGCCTTGCCGGATATCGGCGTTTACCCGACCATCGTGACCCGCTTCGCTACCGGCGCGGAGCCCCGGCGCGTACAGGCCGCCGTCGAGCGCGATAAGGAATTCGGCACAGATATCTATTCCAGTGTCAGGGCCGATTTCGGTGATTTCGAACTGAGTTTTTATCTGGCCACACAGCTTGCCGCCCGTCAGATCATGGTTTTCCATGGCACTGAGGGGTACATTGAGGTCAAGTCTCCCTTCAACGCCAATCGCTGGGGTGCGGAAGAGATCGAACTGACCAATCAGGCCCATAGCCAGTCGCAAATATTCCGGTTTCAGGATAGCCGCCAATACAAACTGGAGGCGGAGGCCTTTGCCCGTGCGGCGAAGGGTGAGGGCGACGTCGTGACGCTGGAAAGCTCGAGAAAGAACCAGCTTTTCATCGACGCTATCTACCGGGCAGCGGAAAAGGATGGCTGGGAGAGGGTTTAGTCCTGATCTTGCCGTTGCTTTTGAAGCCGCCAATAGCCGTAAAGCGCCAGCGCCAGCGCTGCGATTATTGAAAAGGCAAGCGGGACGAGCGGCTGCACGAGAGGATTGCGCCATTGCAGCAGGGCAAACAGGCCGACACTGACGATACGTGAGGTGAGCGTGACGGCATTCATCAGGAAGCTGTTCAGCCTGGCTGATGCCTCACCATTTGCACGGTTCAGCCGCCAGCTTGTTGCAAGCCCCGTTGCCGCGCCCGGCAAACGGGCGGCCAGCGGATCGACGCGGAGATAGAAAATAAGCAGACAGGTAACGGCAAGGTCGGCGGCCAGTCCGCAAATCTCGGTCAGCGCAAAGTGCGGACGCCTCAAGACCGTGGGCTTTTAGAGGGTTGGCTGGGTGGAACGCGGGCGCTGCAGCACCAGAAGGCTGAGGACGACACCCACGACACCGAAATTGTACCCGGCGAGCGCCAGAAGCAGCGACATCAAGGGCACGGCCGTGGAAGAAAGTGCAATCGCCACGCCATAGGCACCGATAATCATCATGCAGATGAAAACGATACTGAAAACCGAACGAAGCGCAACTGCGGTTACGCCGAGTGCTGTGGCGGTAAGAAAAATCATGATGCCGCCTCCTCTTTGGTTATCGGGCCTGGGGCAAGACGTAACGCCGTTTTCCCTAACGAACCCTTGTTTCCTCCTCCAATCCCCATTTTCCTAACTCGTTAGTTGAGGATATGGTTTCATCGCCGTTAAAATGAGGCTGGCCGGCGCCGGCATTTCCGAATCGACGGGTTTTGGTTACAAACGGGCATGAGCGATATCTTCTCCCACGCAGCATTGAGCAATCTTGCCGAGTTCTCGGTCTCCGAACTGTCGGGTTCCATCAAGCGCACGGTGGAGACGGCTTTCGAGCAGGTGCGGGTGCGCGGCGAGATTTCCGGCTATCGCGGTCCGCATTCTTCAGGACATGCCTATTTCTCGCTGAAGGACGACCGCGCCCGTATCGATGCGGTGATCTGGAAAGGCACCTTCTCGCGGCTGAAGTTCCGCCCGGAAGAGGGCATGGAAGTCATCGCCACCGGCAAGGTCACAACTTTTCCCGGCTCGTCGAAATACCAGATCGTCATAGAAAGCCTCGAGCCTGCCGGCGCCGGCGCGCTGATGGCGCTCTTGGAAGATCGCCGCCGGCGTCTGGCGGCGGAAGGGCTGTTCGATGCGGTCCGCAAGCGCCGGCTGCCCTTCATGCCGCATGTCATCGGCGTCGTTACCTCGCCCACGGGCGCTGTCATTCGCGATATTCTTCACCGCATTTCGGATCGCTTTCCGGTCCATGTGGTCGTCTGGCCGGTCAAGGTGCAGGGTGAAGGTTCGGGCGAAGAAGTGGCGAACGCCATTCGCGGTTTCAATGCGCTTCAGCCCGGCGGTGAGATTGCGCGGCCGGATGTGCTGATTGTCGCGCGTGGCGGCGGCAGTCTGGAGGACCTCTGGAGCTTCAACGACGAAATCGTCGTACGCGCCGCTGCCGAAAGCGAAATCCCGCTGATTTCCGCCGTCGGGCATGAAACCGATACGACCTTGATCGACTACGCTGCCGATGTGCGTGCGCCGACCCCGACGGGGGCCGCCGAAATGGCCGTGCCGGTGCGTGCGGAACTGGAAGCGCAGCTCTCCGGCCTTGCCGCGCGTCTTTCAGGCTCGGTATCGCGGCAGATGGACAATCGCCGTCAGGGCGTGCGGGCGCTGGTGCGCGCGCTGCCGTCGCTCGATCAGCTTCTGGCCCTGCCGCGCCGCCGTTTCGACGAGGCCGCGAGCGGTCTCGGGCGTGGACTGGAATTGACCACGCTGAACAAGCGCCGCGCCTTCGAACGGTCCGCCTCGGGTCTCAGGCCGGAAACCTTGTTGAACGGTCTCAAACAGCACAGGCAACGGATTACCGAGCGCATGCACCGGGCCGAGACCTTGGTGGAGCGCCGTCTGCTGCAGGGAAAAGGCCGTGTCGATGCCTTCGATTCCGCGCTGCGTTCGCTTCCCGCCCGGCTGCTCGGGCAGGTGGAGCGGCAGAAGGAGCGGGTCGTCACCGGCGCGCGCCGGGCCGATACAGCCGTATTGCACCGCATGACGCAGAACCGTGCAGGCCTTGCCGCCCATGACCGCATCCTGCAATCGCTCTCTTATAAAAATGTGCTGAAACGCGGTTATGCCGTGATCCGCGATGAGGAGAACCGGCCGCTGACCCGCGCTGCCGCTATCGCTTCAGGTGCTGTGGTCTCGATGGAATTTGCCGATGGCCGCGTCTCGGCCATCACGACGGGGGAGGGCGCGCCGTCCCCTGATAACCCCATAGTGCCAAAAAAGAAGCCGGCCAAACCGGCTTCTTCCGATCCGGGCAACCAGGGCAGCCTGTTCTGATCAGATCGACGCCGCATCCGAAAAACGGCGGCTGACGGTGAAGGTCTTTTCGATATCGGGATGCAGTTCCATGCCAAGGCCGGCGCCTGGCGGCACGGTGATCATGCCGTTCTTCACCTCAGGCAATGCGGTGACAAGATCGCGATACCAGGTCTTGTAGAAGGCGCGCACGCTTTCCTGCACCAGCGCGTTCGGCGCGTTGAGCGACAGATGGGTGGAGGCGCAGAGCACCACCGGCCCGGTGCAATCATGCGGTGCGACGGGCAGATGCCAGGCTTCCGCCATCGAAGCGATCTTGCGCGCCTCCGAAAGCCCGCCGCACCAGCTGATGTCCAGCATCACCACACCGGCAGCACCTGTCTCGAGCAGATCGCGGAAGGCCCAGCGGGAGCCGAGCGTCTCCGAGGCGGAAATCGGCGCGGGCGAAACGGCGGCATAACGCGTCAGGCTGGAAAGACTGTCCATCTTGATCGGGTCTTCATGCCAGAAGGTCTGGTAGGGGGTGAGCGCCTTGGCGATCTGCATGGCGGGCAGAAGCTGCCACATGGAGTGAAACTCCACCATGATATCCATCTTGTCACCCACTGCCTTGCGGATTTTTTCAAATGGCTCGAGCGCGCTTTTCAGGTCCGGCATCGAGATATATTGGCCGCGCGTTTTTTCCGCCGCCGCATCGAAAGGCCATATCTTCATGGCGGTGATGCCGTCTTCCAGCAGCGAATGGGCAAGCTCGTCCGCCCGGTGCAGGAAGCCGTTCAGGTCGTCATAATCCTTGCCGCCGGAAAGGCCATAATTGGCCGTCTGCTGCCCGGTCGCCTTCTTGATATATTCGGTGCCCGCGCAGGTGTTGTAGGTGCGGATTTCCTTACGGCTGAAACCGCCGAGAAGCTGGGCGATTGGCTGGTTCGTCGCCTTGCCGAAAATATCCCACAGCGCAATATCGAAGGCGGAGTTGCCGCGCACTTCCGCGCCCGATGAACGGAAGCCGAGATAACCGACGAGGTCATGCGCCAGAAGGTCGATCTGCAGCGGGTCGCGGCCGATCACGCGGGGGGCGATATATTCGTGCACATAGGTCTCCACCGTCTCGGCGCCATAAAAGGTTTCGCCAAGCCCGGTAATGCCCTCATCGGTGTGGACCAGAACCCAGAGCAGGTTTGCCCGTTCCGCCACACGGACGGTTTCCAGTTTCGTGATTTTCATGAAAGTGTCTCCTCCAGAGATTTTCGTCTGGGATTGCGTTGAAAAAATCAGGCTATGCCGGCGGCCAGAAGCGCATGCACGCTTTCATCGAAATGACGCGCCATCAGCGTTGAGGCCGTTTGCGGGTCACCGGCGGCAATGGCCTGCCCGATGGCGATATGAAGTTCCCCGGCTGCATGACGCTGCGCGTCGGATGTTCGGCTCTTCCATCCGATCGGCCATGTCTGGCGCGTCACGTTTTGAAAGGCGCCGAGAATGAGTTCGAAAACCGGGTTCTTCGAGGCTCGGGCAACGGCGAGGTGAAAAGCAAGGTCGTGTTCCATGACCTTGTCATTGTCACCGAAATCCCGCTCCATATTGTTGGCATGGTCGAGAATCGTGAGCGCTTCCGCATCCGTTCGCCTCAGTGCCGCGAGCGTCACGGTTCTGACTTCGATTGTGCGGCGCACATCGTAGATCTGCTGGATGTTGATCTGTTCGGTGTGAATGCCATGTTCGAACATCAATGACATTGCACCGTGATCCAGCGTCGCCACCGTCGCGCGCTTGCCGGCACTCACGTCGATCAACCGCATGGCCGAGAGGGACCGGAAAGCCTCGCGAACGACGGTGCGGGAGACACCGAGCTGTTGCGAGAGCGAAAGCTCGCTGGGGAGCTTTGCTCCCGGTGCAAGTTCGTTTTCGCGGATATGGCGGGTGATAGCGCCGATCGTGCTGCTGACGAGGCCGGACTCATGCGAAATGGCAGTTAACATTTTTCCTCCAACCTGTAGTACAGGTTTATGGAAAATTGCTTACAGGATTTTTTGCGGCGAAACAAGCGCCATCCCGGCGCCATTGTGTGTTTGTCGGGCCGAAAAGCCTATTCTTCGAAATCCCGCAAAAACCGTTTCAGCAGTCGGTTCAGCGTCGCACGCTCTTCTTCGCTGAGACCGGCGACCAGACGGTGCTGGTTTTCGACGTGAGCGCCTGCCGCTTCCTCGACAATGGCAAACCCCCGTTCCGTCAACGATATCAGGACGCTGCGCCGGTCGTTCGGGTTATGTATGCGCTCCACCAACCCGGCTTTCTCGAGCTGGTCGATCCGGTTGGTCATGGTGCCGGAACTCACCATCGTCATGGCCAAAAGATCGCCGGGGGAGAGCCTGTAGGGTGAGCCGGAGCGCCGCAATGTCGCCAGCACATCGAAAGCGGAAGAGGAAAGCCCGTGCTTCAGCAGCACCGCCTCCACCTCGCGGCCGAGATGGGTAGCGAGACGGTTCAGGCGCCCGAGCAGCCCCATGGGACCGACATCGAGATCGGGTCGCTCCCTGCGCCATTGCTCCAGAATGTGATCGACATGGTCCAACGGTTCTTTGCTCATCACCAAGGCATAACAATTGATGTCTTGACGTCAAGATAAAATCGGCTAGATTGCATTTATCTTGATCTAGAGATTCTTGAAATGAAGAAAAATCCGACTTATGCCGCCGATGTGCTGGTGACCGCCCTTGCCCCCGCCATCTGGGGAACCACCTATTTCGTGACGACCGAATTTTTGCCGCACGGCTATCCCTTTCATGTCGCGATGCTGCGCGCATTGCCGGCCGGCGTGCTTTTGCTGCTTTTCGTAAGAAAGCTGCCACACGGTATCTGGTGGCCGCGCAGCTTCATTCTCGGAGCGCTGAATTTCTCGTTCTTCTGGGCGATGCTTTTTGTGTCGGCCTATCGGCTGCCGGGCGGCGTCGCGGCAACGGTGGGCGCAGTCCAGCCCCTGATCGTAATTGGCCTTTCCCGCCTGTTTCTCGCGGCGCCCGTCCGGCCGCTGGCCATCGCGGCCGGTTTTCTCGGCATTGTCGGGGTCGCGCTTCTGGTTCTGGCGCCGGGCGCTGCGCTGGATGGTATCGGTGTGGCGGCAGGTCTTGCCGGCGCCGTCTCCATGGCTTTTGGAACGGTGCTGACCCGTAAATGGCGGCCGCCGGTGTCGAACCTCACATTCACCGCCTGGCAATTGACGGCGGGCGGCCTTCTTTTGCTGCCGGTCGCCTATTTCCTGGAGCCGACCCTGCCGACGCCGACAGCGGCCAATATTCTAGGCATGGCCTATCTGGGACTTATCGGTGCTGCCCTGACCTATTTTCTGTGGTTTCGCGGGCTTGCCCGCATCGAACCTTCCGCCGCCGCATCGCTTGGTTTTCTAAGCCCGGTCGTTGCAACCCTGCTCGGCTGGCTGGCGCTTGGCCAAAGCCTCACGCCAGCGCAGATCGTCGGTTTCGTTGCGGTACTTTTCAGCATCTGGCTCAGTCAGCGCAGCCAGTTGCCGAGATAGGTGTCGTCAGGCCCATTCGCCCTTGCGCATCACCGGAACCGTAGAGCCGTCCGGCTTCACACCGTCAATATCCACCTTGTCGGAGCCGATCATCCAGTCGATGTGGATCAGGCTTGAGTTGCCGCCCTGCGCCTTGATTTCATCCTGCGACAGCGAAGCGCCGTCGAGGAAGCATTTCGAATAGCATTGGCCAAGCGCAATGTGGCAGGAGGCGTTTTCATCGAACAGCGTATTGTAGAACAGGATGCCGCTTGCAGAGATCGGCGAGGAATGCGGCACCAGCGCCACTTCGCCGAGACGCCGCGCGCCCTCGTCGGTGTCGAGCACCTTGTTCAGCACCGCTTCGCCCTTCGAAGCCTTGGCTTCGACGATACGGCCGGCTTCGAACTTCACCTGGATGTCGTCAATCAGCGTTCCTTGATGCGATAGCGGCTTGGTGCTGGAGACGTAACCGTCGACACGCAGCGCATGCGGGGTGGTGAAGACTTCTTCCGTCGGGATATTCGGGTTGCAGGTCACGCCATTCTTGGCGGTGGAGGCGCCGCCATGCCATTCATGGCCGTCGGCGAGGCCGATCTTCACATCCGTGCCGGGGCCGGTGAAATGCAGCGCAGAGAAACGCTCGCCGTTCAGCCATGCCGAACGTTTGGCAAGATTAGCATTGTGCTCGGCCCAGGCCGCGACCGGGTCGGCCAGATCTACCCGCGACGCGGCGAAGATGGCGTCCGCGAGCTTGCGGACCGCTTCGTCTTCCGCGAGACCGGGGAAGACCTGCTTCGCCCAGGAGGGGTTCGGATAGGAGATGATGTTCCAGTTGATGTCGAAATTGGAAATCTTCTCCAGCGCCGGCTTGTAGGCCGTGGAGTTGGCCTTGTTGGCGCGGGCTATCTTGGCGGGGTCCTGTTCAGCCAGCAGCATGGGATTGTCGCCGGCAATCGCCAGCCGCGCCGCGCCATTGGCATAGGCCTTCGCCATGCCTTCATAAAGCCAGCCGGAAGCCCGGTCGAAATTGGCGTCGCTGGCGTGGCGATAGCGGGCAAGCGTGGTTTCTTCGTCGGAATAAAAGGTGGTGACCAGTCCGCCACCCGCCATATAGGCGTGTTTGGTCAAAAATCGCACCAGCGGCAGGGCCGCCAGCGGTGCGGTAATCACCAGATCCTGATCCTTCTGCAATTGCAGGCCGACCTTGACTGCGACTTCGGCCAGTTTTTCGAGTTTAACGGGATCGATGGGGGAAACGGTCATGATCTGCCTTCGTCTATTTCAATAGGAGGCGCCGACCATAGCCCATTCCTTCCGAAAGCCAAATGCTTTCAGGCGCGCATCCCGCGCTTCAATCGGCGACCAGCGGCGCGGCAATCGCCTTCAGTGCGCTTTGGGCATCGCGGGGCGAAAGCCTCACCTGCAGGCCGCGTTGTCCGCCATTCATGTAGACATAATCATGCGCCATGGCCCCGGCCTCAATGGCCGTCGGCACCTGTTTCTTCTGCCCGAAAGGGCTGATGCCACCGACATGATAACCGGTGGCGCGCTCCGCATCGGCAGGCCTCATCATGCTGGCGGATTTGCCACCGAAGGCGGCGGCCAGCTTCTTCATGCTGACCTCGCGATCCGAAGGGACGACGACGCAGACCGGCTTGCCATCGAGTTCCGCCATCAGCGTTTTCAGCACCAGATGCGGTGGCTCACCGATCGCCTCGGCCGCCTGCAGGCCGATGCGGTCGGCATTCGGATCGTAGTCATAGGTAACGGTGGTGAAGGCAACGCCGGCCTTGGTCAGCATTTGGGTGGCACGGGTTGTTTTGGACATGGCGGGCTGCGTTCACGCAAAAAGGGTCTGGTAGGTTTCAGGCTTGAAACCGACGGTTATCCTGCCCTTCGCTTCCAGCACGGGACGCTTGATCATGGAGGGCTGTTCCAGCATCAGCCCAATGGCCTTCTCACGGGTGAGATCGGCCTTCTGGCCGTCATCGAGTTTCTTGAAGGTGGTGCCGGCCCGGTTTAGAACCGTTTCCCAGCCCGCGGCATCGCACCATGTTTCCAGATGGGCACGGTCGATGCCGGCCGCCTTATAGTCATGGAAAGAATAGTCGACACCGTTGGCTTCCAGCCAGCTTCTGGTCTTCTTCATCGTGTCGCAGTTCTTGATGCCGTAAATCGTGACCGTCATGCCATCTGCCTCTTCGTCTCTAAAAGCACTTCCGGCATAACAAAATATCCGTCTTATTCAACCCGCCTCCTGAAGTGCCCTGCGCATATACCCGGTCCTGCCGCTTAAGCCATGCAAAATCGCAATGGCTGATATCCAAACGAGCGCGAGCAAAGCTGCATGGCTTCCCTGCTGCATCATGAGTTGTAGAACGGGCCTTAAATGCCCATTATCTGGGCATCAAAGATGGAGAGAAAAATGCGTCAGGTTGCAAAGACATCGCGTAACTTCTTCGGTGAAACTTTCGCCGTTCTCGGTGCAGCGCTCTCGGTTTCGGCCGCTGTTCGCGCACATCGCAAGCCTGCCCGCGCCGATCTCGAAGCCCTCGGCATCGACGGCAAGGCTTTCGACAAGGTACAGCTCTAAGCTGGTCATCCGTTGCGAGGCGATATCGCCTCGCTTGCGTTCGATAACCGGATCGGTTTTCGGCTGGCGCTGCGGATGTGCGGCTGGCGAAAGAAGCGGCGGATTCGCACAACAAGGTTCCGTATCATTCTCAATAGAGAATGCGGAAAATGTCGGCATGGATGCGGTGTGCCGCTTCAGGTGCATGTTATCGCACTGATGCCCTTTGTGTCGGCCGTTTCGAAGGTCCGATCACTTTTTCCGGCAAATTTAGCTGGCTTTCGGGCGGTTCATAACGCTCCGCTTTCGGCGAGAGTGCGAAGCGCCCGAGCAGTTCATGCCGTGTTTCGCCATTGTGGCTGAAAACGAGTTCGAAGCTCCCCGCCAGCCAGCTATAGGGTTTATCAGCCGGCATCAGTTCAATTTTCCCGCAGCCGTAGATAACGGTGAGATGTGGCGTATACGACGATGCGGCGACATAGGGCAGGTTTGTCCGCCGCAGGGCGCGCTGCACCATTTTCGCCAGAGCCTTAAGTTCCTGCATCTCGCGGCTGCTGTGTAGCGCCAGACTGTTGCGATTGCCGAACAGCAACGTTCCATCGAATGTGATTGGAACGGGCCGCGCCTTGATCTCCCCCAGCGCTGCCTTCAGCCTTTCTACCAGCCTGTGAGGCACGGTCTCGAAACCTCCGATACAGAGCAGGGTTATATGCAGAAGCTCCGGCGGATAGGCCTCACGCTTCGTCCGCCCTGCGGCATGGCGCGACGCATCGGCAAAAATTCGTTCCGCCAGAGCTGCCGGCGGTTTCACCGTGATCAAGAGCTTGCTGCTAAATCGCGGATTGAAACGCCGTATTTTCTCCGGCTCCCATCCTTCGAAGAAAAGCTGCCTTAAACCTCCTTCATCTGCCAACCCGAAACCCATAGCGATGCTCCACGGCCTTTGCCCGGGCCGGGATATTATCACCAACGGCAATAATTTAAAGAACAAAAAGAGAACGAAATCCTTGGGTGCCTACCCGATGCCGGGAAATAGCCCGTAGCGCCTGTTCGCAGCCGTAGGTTAAAACCACTTGGTGTTGACACTCTACCTACTAATTGGTAGATCATTCTTATGAAAAATCCACAGACCAAAGCAGATGAAATCCTCCGTTGCGCACGCTCCCTGATCATAAAGGGCGGCTATAACAGTTTCAGCTATGCCGACATTTCCGCCGTGGTCGGCATTCGCAATGCGAGCATTCACCATCACTTTCCCAGCAAGTCCGATCTGGTCCAAAAACTGGTTGCGCAATACAGGCAGGAGGCGGAAGCCGGTATCGCCGAACTGGAGCGAAACATTTCCGACCCGCTCGAACAGCTCCGCGCCTATATCGGCTATTGGGAGGGCTGTATCGCCGAGGCCACTCACCCCTTCTGCGTCTGCGCTCTGCTCGCCAGTGAAATTCCGGTTCTTCCTGAAACGGTCGCTCTTGAAGTGCGCGCGCATTTTCGAAGTCTCTCCGACTGGCTCACCGCCGTTCTGGAACGTGGCGTTGCCCAGGGGCGCCTCGCGCTGAACGGAACCACCAGAGCCAATGCTGAAATCTTCATGGCCACCGTGCATGGCGCGATGCTTTCCGCCCGTGCCCATGGTGATGCGACGACTTTTGGCGCAATAACCCGCCCCATGCTGGAGCGCATGACCGCTTGAAATCGCAGTTTCGCGAGGGAGCTCGATGCATGACCTGAGTGGCAGGCCACCGAAAAAATAGACCGTATCAAGCTGGCAGATTTGTCGATGACGGTCTGCTTCCCGGACCACCACGTCCTTTTGGACGAGAAAGGCAATCTCTCATGTTCGGAATTTCTCCGCTCGGCTGGATCCATACGCTTGGAAGCCTGCCGGCCATTCCCGCCGCCATTTACATGTTTGCGCGCCACGGTCGAATCGTTCCCCGATCAGCGCCAGGCACTCTTTATCTTGTCTCCATGCTGATTGGCGCTGCGACGGTCTTCCTCGTGGCACATCAGCCGATCAGTTACGGCGTTGGCGTCCTGACCATCCTGTTCCTGCTCGCAGGTTACGGCATCGAAGGCGTTCTCGGTTCAACGCGCATGGCCAGATATATCGAAACCATCTGTCTCAGCATCAGTGCGTTTCTTTTGATGGTCCCGACGGTGAGCGAAATCCTGCGTCGTGTTCCAGACGGTCACCCTTTGGTTACGGACCTGAAATCGCCGCTGCTTCTCGGCGCTCAGGCAGGGTTGCTGGCGATCCTCGTGGTCGGTCTGACCGCCCAGATTATCTATCTCGCACGGCAAAACAGAAACGCCGCGAACTAGTCGCGGCGTCATCTTTATAGGACTGTGTCGAGTATCGTCCTTATTCCCACTCGATCGTGCCGGGCGGCTTGCTCGTCACGTCATAGACGACGCGATTGATGCCGCGTACTTCGTTGATGATGCGGGTTGCCGCGCGGCCGAGGAAATTCATGTCGTAGGGATAGAAATCCGCCGTCATGCCATCCACCGAGGTTACGGCGCGCAGCGCGCAGACGAAGTCATAGGTGCGGTAATCGCCCATGACGCCCACGGTCTGCACCGGCAGCAGCACGGCGAAAGCCTGCCAGATGGTGTCGTAGAGACCGGCCTTGCGGATTTCATCGAGATAGATCGCATCCGCCTTGCGCAGAATATCCAGCTTCTCACGGGTAATCGTACCGGGGCAGCGGATTGCCAGGCCCGGGCCGGGGAAGGGGTGGCGGCCGATGAAGCTGTCCGGCAGGCCGAGTTCACGGCCGAGCGCACGCACTTCATCCTTGAAGAGTTCGCGCAGCGGCTCGACGAGCTGCATGTTCATCCGCTCGGGAAGACCGCCGACATTGTGGTGGCTCTTGATGGTGACCGAGGGGCCGCCGGAGAAGGAGACGCTCTCGATGACGTCGGGGTAAAGCGTGCCCTGCGCCAGGAAATTCGGTGCGCCCTTGCCGTCGGCGGCGATCTTGGCCGCTTCGGCCTCGAAGACCTCGATGAACAGGCGGCCGATGGTCTTGCGCTTCACTTCCGGATCGGAAACGCCCGACAGTTCGCCGAGGAACAGGTCGGCGGCATCCACATGCACCAGCGGAATATTGTAATGGTCGCGGAACATGCCGACGACCTGCTCGCTTTCGCCAAGTCGCATCAGGCCGTGATCGACGTAAACGCAGGTGAGCTGGTCGCCGATCGCCTCATGAATGAGGATGGCCGCAACCGAGGAATCGACGCCGCCGGAAAGCGCGCAGAGCACGCGGCCGGTGCCGACCTGCTCGCGGATCTTGCGGATCATTTCGGCGCGATAGGCCGCCATCGTCCAGTCGGATTTGAGCCCGACGATCTTGTGCACGAAGTTGGAGAGCAGCTTGCCGCCATCAGGCGTATGCACCACTTCCGGGTGGAACATGGTGGAGTAGTAGTGACGCTTCTCGTCCGCGGCGATGGCGAAAGGTGCGTTCTCGGAGGTCGCGATGACCTCGAAACCTTCCGGCAGCTTCGTCACGCGGTCGCCATGGCTCATCCAGACGGGATAGCTCTTGCCCTGTTCCCAGAAGCCTTCGAAAAGCGGACTTGCCTTCTTGATGTCGATATCGGCGCGGCCGAATTCCGCCGCATGGCCACCCTCGACCACACCGCCGAGCTGCGTGCAGAGCGTCTGCTGGCCGTAGCAGATGCCGAGGATCGGAACCTTGCTGTCGAACACCGCCTGCGGTGCGCGCGGGCTTCCTTCCGCCGTGACAGATGCGGGGCCGCCGGAGAAGATCACGCCCTTGGGCTGAAGCTTCTCGAACGCCTCTGCGGCATTCTGAAACGGATGGATTTCGCAATAGACCCCGGCTTCGCGGATGCGGCGCGCAATCAGCTGCGTCACCTGGCTGCCGAAATCGATGATGAGAATGCTGTCGGGATGGGCTATCTGGGTCATGGCGAGCCTTTAAAGAAAATGGCGGCTTTAGGCAACCCGGAAGCGGGCGTCAAACAGCGGAAATTTGCGAAAATCGCAAGGTTCTAAAGGGCAATTACGCCGTCCTCGATGGCGCGGCAAAGCCGGTGGACGGCATCCGCCAGCTTTTCATCGATGATGTGCAGGTACTCCGTCCAGTCGTCCACATGGTTCACATCCACCTTGCCATCGGAAATGCCGCGCAGACTGACGAGCGGTACGCCGAAGCGCTGGCAGGCTCTTAAAACCGCGAAGGTTTCCATTTCCACCATATCGGCGTCGATCAGCCCATAGGCCTCACCCGAAACGACATTGGCGCCCGTGGAAAGCCGCGCCCCGGCAATTTCAGGTATTCGAAAAGGCAAGGCCACTTCGGCGGGCAGATCGAGCAGCGGCGTGCAGCCCTTTTCGAAACCGAAGGCGGAGGCGTCCATGTCGCGGTAGGAAACCGAAATCGCCTGATAGATGCCGGTTTGCTCCAGCGTCCGCGAACCGGCGGAACCGAGCGAAACGACGAGGTCCGGCAGGTGATCGGCCGCATCGAGACCGGCAAGAACGGCCGTGACGGCGATCGCCGCCTCGACGGGGCCGATACCGGTCATCAGCGGCGCAATGCGTGCCTGAAGATGGGGACCGTATTCGGGGGAAGCGGCCATCACGAAGAGGACGGATTTATCCGCAACATGCAAAAGCCGGTAGCTCATCCGGTAATATCCTCGCGACCCTTCACCACCATCATCGTGCCCGTCATGGAGGCAATCAGCTTCGCCGGTCCGTCGGACAGCGCATAGGCGCGGCCATCGGCGACGATCAGGTTGTTCCCTGGCTTGATGATCTCGCCGCGAAACAGGAACCGCTCGCCGCGTCCCGGCGACATGAGGTTGACCTTGAACTCGATGGTCAGCAGCGAGGCTTCCGGCTCGATGATCGTATAAGCGGCATAGGTGCAGGCCGTATCCAGACCGGCGGCGATGACGCCCGCATGCAATATGCCGTGCTGCTGCGTCAGCTTTTCATGAAAAGGAAGCTCGATTTCCACCAGCCGGTGTTCGATACGGCTGATCTCGGCGTTAATCGCCTGCACCACGCCCTGCCGCGCAAAGCTTCTTTCTATCCGCTGACGAAAATCGCCGGGATCCGTGATCTCCATTGCCTACCTGCCTGCTTCTGCCTCATCGCAAACTGACATGGCGCGTGGCGGCAGGCAAGGCAAGGGCGGTGCGGGGATTTAGTTCAACATGCCGATGCTTGCATTTAGCACCGTGGCAAAGGCGACCCATACGGCATAGGGCACGAAAAGCCACATGGATATGCGGTCACGGCGGTAGGTGAGCGCCATAAAGGCGACGATGCAGATCAGCATCGGAACGATGATGACGAGCGCCCCCGCCGGGCTTTGCATTCCGAAAAAAATCGGAGACCACAGGAAGTTCAGCACCATCTGCGTGAACCACAGCCGCATGCGCGTTCCCATCGGCTTGCGGATCCATGTCCGTGCGCCGGCAATGCCGATCAGCACGTAAAGCGCGGTCCAGACGGGCCCGAAAATCCAGTTGGGCGGATTGAAGAAAGGCTTCTGCAGCGATTGATACCATTCGCCGGGCACATTGTTGACGCCGATCAGCGCCCCCACGGCAACAACAGCAACCACAAAAACGACATAGACGGCAAAATTTCTCATGATCCGTCCAATGCGCCGGCCGTGCTTTTGTTCCCCTGTCTTTTCAGTATTTTAGCTGGACAGACGCACGATGTGCTGATCCCACGCCACGTCGCTGCGCCGGGTCTCGAAAAATCCGTCATAGGAAGAAACCGCAATGCCTCTCGCGGCGGGCGCGACGCCTGCCGCTTCCCGCACCGTCGTCTCGGAAACGACGCGCCCGGTTTTCGCATCCAGCGTCACGGCGGCGTTGCCGTTGGGCGATGTCAGGCCCACCAGCCCGTCGCGCCGGTTGACGGCGATGGCCCCGACATAATTGGCAAGGCGCACCGTCGTTTCTTCCGGCAGATCGACGAAAGTGAGAGCCTCGCCCCTGGAGAAATGGCCGACAAGAGGCGGGAGATCGTTGCGCGGTCCCTCATATTGGCAGGCGAACCAGATACGCCCGTCATCGCCGAGGTCGACATGGCGGGTGGAAAGCTGCCGCAGATGCGCCGGCATGGCGTGTTTCTGGATCACTTGCCCGGTCGCCGCATCCAGAAGCACGAGGGACGGCTGCATATTGTCGATATTGAGCTTGGTTCGGCCGAAATCCGGATGGGTTTCGATGCCGCCATTGGCGATCACGATCAGCCGCCCGTCATCGCTCACCGTCATGTCATGCGTGCCGATGCCATGCGCATCATATTCGCCGATGCGGGCAAAGCCGTTGCGGGCGTCATAGAGCCCGATAACGCCGCGATTGCCGTCGAAGTCGTTTTCGCTGGCATAGAGGATTGCGCCGTCAGGAGAGAATTGCCCGTGGCCGTAGAAGTGGCGGTTTTCCGGCGTATGCATCACGATCGGTGCGCCGCGTCGCGCGGGGTCGAAGGCCATGAAGAAGGTGCCGGGCCGGCGCGCAAAGGCCACGGTCATGCCGGTCGTGTGGCTCGTCGCCATTCCATGGGCGCGGGCAGGAAGCGCGACGCGGTCGATGATCTCGCCGCGCTCGCTCACCGTCGCAATGCCGTAGGACCCGTCACGGGCGCGGAAGGCGGAGGCAAAGACCGCGTCCGTCCGCTCCAACGCATAAAGTGAACGGGGAGCCAGCGCGGCGAGGAAGGGAGCTCCCGCCGCTTTGATGAAGCTGCGCCGATCTATCAGCATCCGTTTGGTGCCGGAGATCATCGGCTCAGTCCCCATCGGCGAAGGAGAAGCCGGAGCTGAGGCCAATGGCGCCGCCATATTGATCGTTCAAGCGGTAGATCAGGTCTTTGCCATTGAGCAGCAGATAATCCACCTTGGCGCGCTGATCGTCCTGATCCAGCGCCTTTTGCACATCCGTATCGATTGTCCCGGCAACGCGGATCATCGATTTGGCGATGAAATCGATGGAGTTGACGATGGAGCGTTGATCGGGCGGTACGAGTTCGACCATATCCGCCGTGTGCAGCAGGGTCTGAACCGCCTTGATATTGGTGGAAATGCCCTGCCATGTCAGGCCGGAGCGCCAATAAATGGCGGTGCGGGGAAATCTTGCCTTGTCCGGTCCCTTGTAGAAGGTTTCGATCCGCTGATCGCGAATGGCTTCGGAGCCATGGACGAGAATGCCGAGCAGGGCGACCAGCGCCTCGCGCTCGTCACGAAAGACGGGGTTGTCCGCTCCGGGCTGGGTCCAGTTTTTCTGCGCGCCGTCAGGCGCATTCCAGCTGTCGGAAAGTTCCGTCGCCACATTGGCGATATTACCGGCGATGGCCGCACCGTAACGGCAGCGGAAATCACCCTTCCTGTCGAGCAACTCTTCCGCTCCGGTTCCGTAAAGCACGAACTCAAGAGCGCCGAGCCCCTGCGCCGCAACGCTCTTGCCGCTCAGGCCATCCGCACTCGTGACGCTTTCATCCTTTTCGGCGAGATAACGCTGCACCTGTTTCAGCCCGAGACCCTTCTTGTCGGGATAATAAAGCACGCGTTCGAAACGGTTCTTCTCGATGACAGGGCCGACACGCACGATCTCGATGGTCGACCAGCGTGACACCGTATCGACAAAGGCAGCCTTGGCCGCCGCTGCGGTCGTTTCGGAGGGAGCGGTGCAGAAAGATTTCATGCGGCCTTCCAGCGTCTCCGCCGACCGCCGGAAGCGATCATAGCCGGGACGGATGAAGCCGTTCACCGCCTTTTCCATCACGCCTCGCACCTCAACCGGGTCGAGCGGCGGTGGCGGCATCAGTTCCACATCCTGTGCCCTTGCCGGCGGCGTGGTCAGAAGCAGCAGCACGGACATGACGCCGGAAATTTTTCGCATGGCATTTTTCATCAAAGGGACTCCAGAAAGGCCAGCAAAGCCTGCCGGTCGGATTTTTGCAAGGCGGCAAAGGCGTCGCGCGCTTTTTGCCCTTCGCCGCCGTGCCACAATATCGCTTCCGTCAGGCTGCGCGCCCGCCCGTCATGCAGGTAAAAACCGTTGCCATTGACCTTTTGCGTCAGGCCTATGCCCCAAAGCGGCTGGGTTCGCCACTGTCGGCCGTTTGCTTCGCCCACCTGCTGGTCATCGGCAAGTCCTTCGCCCATGTCATGCAGCAGAAAATCGGAATAGGGCCAGATCAGCTGGAAAGAATGCATTGGGTCGGCGGCGTCGCGGCGTGTGACGAATTTCGGGGTGTGGCAGGCCGTACAGCCGGAGGCGTAGAAAAGCTGCTTTCCCTGCAGGACCGTCGAATCATCGACGTTGCGGCGGCGCGGCACTGCGAGGTTTTCGGTGTAGAAAGTCACGAGATCGAGAACCGGATCGGGCGCCTCCACCGGCCCGAGCCTCAGCTGCACACCGGTCGGCATGGCAAGACAGTTCTTCTGGACGTCCGTGCAGTCGCCATAGGCATTCGGCGCATCCGGTGTGGAAATGCCGATATCGTGGGAGAAGGCGCTGGCGCTCTGGTCTCGCACGCTCGCATTTTGCGCTTTCCAGCCAAACCGCCCGAGTTTCACCTCGCCGGTGCGATGGTCTTTGACCCATGCGGGACGCCCGGTAATGCCGTCGCCATTGTTGTCGTCCGGGTCGGCCTGGGCCAAAATATCGGCCTCGGCAATGGCCTCGATCAGGCCAAGACCGAGGGTGGGCATGGCAATGCGCGCCGAAAGCGTCGTGTCGGCACCGAGCGGACCATATTGCAGGTTCGCCACGGCATAGCCGGGCTTGCGCAGCATCACCACCTCACCATCCGCCAGCTGAAGCGGCTCTTCCGTATAGGTGATGACCGGCTTGCCTTCGGCGGCGAGGCCGGGAATGGCTAGGTTCTGAAGCTGCCGGCCATAGGTCTCATCGGGAAAATTTAAGGTCTGGTGGCTGGCAATGGCCTGTCGTTCGGCTTCATCACGGGCCGGTCGCGCCAGCCGCAGAAACAGCGAGACGGCGTCTTCTCCGGCAAGAGGCGGTCGACCCCTGCCATCCTTCACATGGCAGGTCTGGCAGGATCGAGCGTTAAACAGCGGCCCGAGCCCGTCGGAGGCCTGTGCGGAGGAAGGAGAGGAGACCCAGAGCTTCTGGAACAGCGCATTGCCGAGCTTGAAATCCTGTTTCCCTTCGAGCGACATGGTGGCGGAAGGATGCGAAAACGCGCCGCTGTCGGCCTTGCTGGTGCTGGTCGTCGCTCCGCCGGACATGGCCTCGAAAGGTTCCGGCCGGGTAAAATCTGCCGTTGGCGCAGTCACGGCCAGCACGCGGCTTCGATCTTTCTCCGTCAGGTCGTTGCGCAGCGGTTCGGCAAGCGCCATTGACGCCACAAGGCAGGCTGCCCCGGCGAAGAAGAATGGCTTGCGGATCGGCGGCAGCAAAAATCGCATGACAATAAGGGCGGGTGAAAAGTAACGGGCCGCAGCGACCTGCGACCCGTTTTACCGCTTACTTGAAGACGGCGTTCGGATTGTCGAGGCTGTCGGAGCCTTCAAGCTCGATCTTGCCGAGATCGAGCGCCGCGATGACGCGTTCGACAGTCTTCGTCTGGTCGAGAAGGCCGTCGATGGCCGTCTGAACCACGGCGTTGCCTTCCTTGTTGCCTTCGCCAATCATCTGGTCATAGGCCTCAACCGTCTGAGCGCGCTTTTCCATCGCGTGCATGGCGTCGAGCGTCTTGTTCAGCTTCGCCAGCATCTCGTCGTTCAGCGCCTTGTCCTTGGTGCCGACCAGTTCCGACAGCGAGGCGCCCGTCATCTTCGTTCCGTCCACGCGGGTATAATCGCCGGTATAGGCCGAGGCGATGCCGATCGCGTCGTAAAGATGCGAATTGTAGGTGTTGTCGGAGAAGCAATCGTGCTCCTCTTCCGGATCGTGCAGCAGAAGGCCGAGCTTCATGCGCTCACCCGCCAGCTCGCCATAGGAAAGCGAACCCATGCCGGTGAGAATGGCGGTCAGGCCCGCTTTCGGATCGGCTTCCACCGTTTTCGTGGCTTCGCCTTCCGGCGCCCAGGCATCCACCATCTCCTGAAGATCCTTGATCAGCAGGGTCGAGGCGGATTTCAGGTAATCGGCCCGGCGGTCGCAATTACCGTTCGTGCATTTCGCCTTGTCGTAATCGGTATAGGGGCGGTTACCCGCGCCCGGTCCGGTGCCGTTCAGATCCTGGCCCCAGAGCAGGAATTCGATGGCGTGGTAACCGGTCGTCACATTGGCTTCGACATCGCCCGCCTCGTGCAGACTTTCGATCAGCTCGGGGGTGATCTTGGAGGCGTCGACCTCTTCACCGCTGATCTTGATCTTCGGATTGGCGATAATGTTGGCAACGTAAAGCTCGTTCTCGTCGCTTTCCGTGCCATAAGAACCGTCGACATAGTCGATCAGGCCTTCATCCAGCGGCCAGGCATTCACCTTGCCTTCCCAATCGTCGACGATCGGGTTGCCGAAACGATAGACTTCCGACTGCTGATAGGGAACGCGGGCCTTGATCCATGCTTCCCGGGCGGCCTTCAGGGTTTCTTCGCTTGGCGTTGCGATCAGCGCATCGATGGTCTTGTCCAGCGCCTTCGCCGTGGTCAGCGAATCCTCATATTTCGCATGCGCGACATCGGCATAATGCTTGACGACGGCGGCCGCGTCTGTAGCGGCCCGGGCGGGAAGCGCGGTGAAAGCCGCAGATGCGGCAAGGAGCGCAAACGAAGCGCTGAGAATGGTTTTGCGGATCATGATCCCTCTCCTTCGGCAGGCGTGAAATGACTTCGCGCCGCGGCAAGCGAGTTCTGACCCAATCACAAACTTGTGTCAAACATTCTAGTTTAGAATGCTTTGAAACAAGACCTGGTGTTGTTTTCCAAGTAAAATCAGTGCTTGCAAAGACGGTGTTATGCTTTGCGTTTCATCAAGCAGAAGAAGAAGCCATCCGTATCTGTGGTTGCAGGCGTTAGCGTCACTGTCTTGCCGTCGGAAGAATGCGGTTTATTCGCGTTGCCGCCGAAAGTCGTCTGCCAGCGTTCCAGTGCGGAGCCGATGGAAAATTCCGGGTTTTCCGCGCAGAAACGCCTTACCTGCTGTTCGTTTTCTTCGGGAAGCACGGAACAGGTGACATAAAGCAGCTCTCCGCCCGGGCGTACGAACCCCTTGGCCTGTGAGAGTGCCTCGGCCTGCTGCTGCACGCGCTCTTCCAGATTGCGGGCCGTCAGCCGCCATTTGGTGTCGGGCCGACGACGCCATGTCCCGGTGCCGGTGCAGGGCGCGTCCACCAGAACGCGGTCGAATTTTTCCTGGAACGGCGTCAGGCCGGAGGCGCGGTCGTGTACCTGCACATTACGCGTGCCGGCCCGCTTCAGCCGCTCGATGATCGGCGCAAGGCGCTTGCGGTCGGCGTCAAAGGCGTGGACCTGGCCCTTATTGTTCATGCTGGCCGCCATGGCCAGCGTCTTGCCGCCGCCGCCGGCGCAATAATCGAGTATCTGTTCGCCCTCATGCGCGCCGGCAAGATCGGCAACGATCTGCGATCCCTCGTCCTGCACTTCGAACCAGCCCTTCTGGAAGGACAGTTCGGCGGTGACGTTCGGCAGGCGGGAAAGGCCTTCGCCGGCGGGGATGCGCACGCCCTGTCGGGCGATATGCGTGGCTTCCGCGCCGCTTTCCTCCAGAGCCTTCAGCACCTTGTCACGCGTCGCTTTCAAGGTGTTGGCACGCAGATCAAGCGTGGGCCGCTCGTTCAGGGCCTGCGCCTCGGCGAGCCAGCGCTCGCCAAAGGCGGTTTCGAAGGAGGATTGCACCCATTCGGGTATGTCGCCCTGAATATGGGCCGGTGCATTGCTGAGGGAACGGGACAGAAAGGCCTGCTGCCTTTGTTCATCCGGTGCGGCGGGGGCGAATTTGTCGCCGTCGAATTCCGCCGAAAGGTCCGAAAAGCTCTTGCCCCATTGGCGCAGCAGCACGGCATAACCAAGCGAGGCAGCGCTGTCGTCATCCATCAGCCAGGCGTGCGACAGTTTCATGCGCAGCGCGTCATAGACGATGTTGCCGATTGCAGCCCTGTCGCCGGAGCCGGCGAAACGATGGGCAAGGCCCCAATCTTTCAGAGCATCGGCGACGGGACGCCTGCGTCCCTCAATATCCGCCAATACTTCGATTGCTCCGGCCAAACGCCCGCCTAAACGCATTGTCTACCTCGCTCTTGTGCTAAGCCCGGTTGGTAGACGCGAATGGCGGCGAGGGCAAGGCTCAATCGGCCTTGACGACCTCGTAGCAGACCTTGGCGGTGCCGGAGTTGATCATGCCGATGTTCTTGGCGGCTGCCTTGGAAAGATCGAGAACGCGGCCCTTGATGAACGGCCCACGGTCATTGATGCGCACCACAACGGCCTTGCCATTGCGCGCATTGGTCACCTTGACCTTGGTGCCGAACCGCAGCGAGCGGTGGGCGGCGGTCAGGTTGGCGGCGTTCATGCGCTCGCCCGAAGCAGTCTTGGAGGTCAACGCATACCACGATGCGCCTCCACAACCATTTGCCGCATTCGCCTGAAGAGGCGCAATGATGGAACAGGCGGCGATAGTTGCAGCGGTGAAAGTTATACGACGGATATTCAACAAACTGTGCTTCCCTGAAAATCGGCCCCGCGCCGATTGATTGTGCCCTTGCTAAACGGCCATGAACTGGCCTGAACGCCTTTTGATGCGAGATTGTAGGGCGAGGGAAAAATGGCGAAAAAAAGCTGACCTCAAATCACGAACTGTTACAGTCTGTAATATTCGTGATCGTTAGCCGGAAAGCTGTCGTCAAGGCTTCCTGGCCAAAAGCTGGAAAAAATAACGCAGAATCAATGGATAACGGAAATGCTGTTGCGGGTCACAGCTTCGTGAATCCAGTTCACGAAATGTGAGTGAAATATTTTTCTAATGACTACGATTTTAGTGATTTTTGGATGGTTAATAAAATCCTAATTGGCTGAAATAAGACGAAAACCATCCGCAAAAGCGGGATTGGAAGGATTTTTCATCGCTTTTCAGGGTGGGATTTTTCAGCTTCGCCAGAGGCCGTTTTCCCACAATTGTCTCAGGGACAACCTGTACTCCGGAAAGCGGAAATCGAAGCCGAGATTGCGTATTCTGGCGTTGGAAACGCGCTTGTTCTCACCATAAAAAGAGCGCGCCATCGGCGTCAGATCGGCGGTCTCAAAGGCCTGCTCGGGTGGCGGTTCCACCCCCATCAGCGCTGCTGCAAAACTCACCACATCCTGTGGCGGGCAGGGCTCGTCGTCGGTCACGTTGAAGATGCCGCGTTCGTTTTTCCGTGCCAGAAAGGCAAGTGCGGCACCGATATCCTCGACCCGGATGCGATTGAACACCTGGTCTTTCTTGACCAGCCGCCGCGCCGTTCCCTTCTCGAAATTCATGAAGGCATTGCGTCCTGGACCATAAATTCCGGAAAGGCGCAGGATGGCAAGCGGCACATCCGCCTTTTCCGCTGCCGCAGTCCAGGTGGTTTCCGCAGCCACCCGTTCCACGGATCGCGCGGAGACCGGGCGGCAGGGCGTTGTCTCGTCCACCCAGGCGCCGCCATGGTCGCCATAAACGCCAACGGTGGAAAGATAAGCGACCCATTTCAGATTGGGCATGAGCTTTTTCAGATCGCCGTGCAGAAGCGCAAGAAGCGGATCGCCATCCTTGCCCGGCGCGACGGATTGTACGAGATGCGTGATGTTGCCCATTGCGGCGACGAGTTCGTCATTGAGATGAACGCCGTCAAAGAGCAACGGCGTCATGCCTGCGGCGGTGAGGTTTGGAAACTTTTCCTGGCTGCGTGTGGTGCCGGAAACGCTTGCTGCTTCGGTTCTCAGCGCGTTAGCGATGGCTTTCCCCGAATATCCCGCGCCGAAAATGATCACATGCATGCGTCACGCCTCTGCCAGTTGCCATTCCATTTCCGCCTCCGGATCAGGCTCCGGCGCGCGACCGGCAGAGTATGTACGGAATTCGTCCCTGTCCATAAGCCGTGACAAAGCCCATGCGGCCATGCCGCGCACTTCGGGCGAAGGGTCGGTTTCGGCAAGCGCCTTGCATCGTTCCACGAATTGCCGGTCGGCCGAGTTGCCCGCCGCGATCAGCACATTGCGGATGAAGCGATTGCGGCCGATGCGCTTGACGGGTGAGCCGCTGAAGAAACTGCGAAAGGCGGCGTCATCGAGCGTGAGCAGGAAGGCGATGGAAGGTTCCTTCAGATCCTCGCGCGCCTGCAATTTCATCTCGGAGGCGCTGGCCGCGAATTTGTTCCATGGACAGGCGGCAAGACAGTCGTCGCAGCCATAGATGCGATTGCCGATCATCGGCCGGAATTCGTGCGGGATCGGCCCCTTGTGCTCGATGGTGAGATAGGAGATGCAGCGGCGCGCATCCAATTGATAGGGCGCGGGGAAAGCGGTCGTCGGACAGGCATCGAGACAGGCGCGGCAGGAGCCGCAATGGTCCCTCTCAGCCTCGTCAAGACAGAGTTCGGCCGTGGTGAACATGCTACCGAGAAACAGCCACGAACCATGGGTGCGGCTGACGAGATTGGTATGCTTGCCCTGCCAGCCGAGACCGGCGGCGGCGGCAAGCGGTTTTTCCATTACGGGTGCGGTATCGACAAAGACTTTCACATCCTCGGCGGCGCGCGCGGCAAAACGGGTAGCGATTTCTTTCAGCCGCCCCTTGATGACGTCGTGATAATCGCGATTGCGGGCATAGACCGAAATGGCCGCCTTGTCGGGTTTGGAAAGCAGGCCGCGTGGGTCTTCCTCGGGACCGTAGTTCAGCCCGAACATGACGATGGAGCGCACGTCTCCCCAGAGCGTTTTCGGCTCTGCCCGGCGGGCCTCGGTTTCTTCCATCCACGCCATCGTACCGTGATAGCCGTTGTCGAGAAACTGTCTCAGCCGTTCGGGTGCGAGCGGAATGCTGTCCGGCGCGGTGATGCGACACAGATCGAAGCCAAGCGAAAGCGCTTCCTGACGAACGAAGTCCGTCAGTTTACGCGCGCGTATTCGCTGCTTTTCGCTCGCGACGTCGATGGTCGTCTCTCCTGCGGGTTATTCTGCGGCATATATAATGCATGTCGCCCGAAAGTGTGCAGCGGTTTCGGGACAACGACATGCTTTAGATAAAACCGCAGGCCACAGCAAATAACCGAGAGGCCAGACCTCAGAAGTCCAGATCGGCGTAGTGGGAAGAAGGGGCAAGGCGCGGAATGCGTTCGCTGAGGAACGGCCGGAAGGAAGGACGGGATTTCACCCGCTGATACCATTCCTTGGCAATCGGCGCTTCGAGCCAGTTGATCTCACCGAGATAGTCCAGCACCGAGACCGCGGCAGCAGCGGCAAGATCGGCATAGCTCAACCGGTCGCCGGCAAGCCAGGTGCGTGAGCCAGCCAGCCATTCCAGATATTTGATGTGCTGGCGAATGTTGTTGCGAGCCGTGCGCAGCAGCTTGGAATCCGGCGGTCCGCCACCCTGCGCCGCCGTCATCTGCAATTTATAGACCCTTTCCCGCACCAGCGGCCGGGTCACGTCGTTTTCCATCTTCTGCAGAAACCATTCCGTCAGCCGGCGGATTTCCGCACGCTGAAACGGGTCTTCGGCAAGAAGCCGACGGTCGCGCTTCAGAACCCCATGCGTTTCGTCAAGAAATTCCGCAAGCACATAGGGCCCGCTCAGCGAGCGCATATTGTCGTCCAGATAGACCGGCAGGGTGCCGGCCGGATTGAGCGCCAGAAACTCCCGCCGTCTTTCCCACGGCTGCTCCTCCACGAGATCGGTCTGGAACCCGTATTCCGCGAGGATCAGACGAACGAACCGGGATGCGGTCGACATCGGAGAGTGATAGAGAGTTGGCATCGGTACTCAATTTTTACGATTGGTTGTCATGATCGGCATTTGCCGAAAAACTTTTTCAGTTTCGCTTCATCAAGACGCTATAAGAGCTTGGCTACTTTAAAACAAGTTTAACGCAATTGCCTTCCATTGCCACTTTCCCCCTGAAAAGAAGGATACCTCATGGGTGACCAATCGATCATCAGCGCGCTTCTGCTGGGCATTATCGAGGGTCTGACGGAGTTCATTCCCGTCTCCTCAACGGCGCACGTGCTGCTGGCCGGGCATTTCCTCGGCTTTAAATCACCCGGCAACACCTTTGCCGTTCTTATTCAGCTTGGTGCGATCCTTGCGATCCTTCTTGTTTATTTTCAAAAGCTTGTGTCGATTGCGCTCGCTCTGCCGACAAGCGCGAAAGCGCGCCGCTTCGTGCTGGCCGTCGCTCTCGCTTTCCTGCCGGCGGCGATAATCGGCGCTTTGGCGCATGACTTCATCAAGACCGTGCTGTTTGAAACGCCGATGCTCATCTGCGTGGTGCTGATCATCGGCGGCGTTATTCTGCTCGGCGTCGACCGCATGCCGCTGAAGCCGAAATATACCGACATCATGGATTATCCGCCGTCGCTTGCCTTCAAGATCGGCCTCTTCCAATGCCTTGCGATGATTCCCGGCACGTCGCGGTCCGGCGCCACAATCGTCGGGTCGTTGCTGATGGGAACGGACAAGCGCTCCGCCGCCGAATTTTCGTTCTTCCTGGCGATGCCGACCATGCTCGGTGCTTTCACGCTCGATCTTTACAAGAACCGCGATGCGCTGAGCTTCGATGACGGTGCGCTGATCGCCGTCGGTTTTATCGCCGCTTTCGTCTCCGGCCTCTTCGTTGTTCGCTCCCTGCTGGATTTCGTGTCACGGCGGGGCTTTGCACCCTTCGCCTGGTGGCGCATCGCCATCGGTTCGCTGGGACTGGTGGCACTTCTGGTTCTGGGTTGAACCCGGGACGGGAATAATCTCCGTTCGCGACGAACGAACAGAAAAAGAAAAAGCGCCCCGGAGAACCGGCGGCGCTTTTTCTTTGAAACTTTTAAAGGCCGATCAGTTGGTGCTGATCGAAGCCGTTGCGCAGGGGTCGACGCCATAGGCGGGAGCGCAACCGCTCTTGCCTGCTGCAACCGTTCCCGGCGCCATGAAAGAACCCGCCAGAACCACCAAAGCCGCACACGCAAAAAAGAGTGCGATAGATCTGCCCATTTTATGATTGCCTTTCAGACGTTCGTTCGCGCGGATCATGCCGCCGTGTGTGAATTGAGTGGTCGGGATATGTTTGGAATGTGGCGAATATCAATAAAGCAGCTTGTTGAATACCGGGTTAATACGAAGTCTTTTCCACAGTTGCGCTTGTGCCACGCTTGCCTGTGGAGGCCGGACCACCGTTAACTTTTACCCGGCTTTGCAAAACAGCCCTGGTTCATTCAACACCTCCCCTGCAGTTGGGGGGGAAATGCACGAATAGCGGTTTGGTTGCGATTGAATTGCGCAAAAACAAAAAGCGGGAATGGCTCCCGCTTTGTTTGTGTTCGATGAGGCTGAAGGTGGGCTTCAGGCCGCTTTTCCGGCATTGGAGAACTGGCCGTGCGGGCGGTATTGCACCATGTAGGAAGGCAGAATGGACGCGACGCGAACGGGGGTGATGCCAATGCCTTCCAGTGTCAGGCCGTTCTTTTCGGCGTCAGTGGAAACGACATTGTCCTTTTTCAGCATGGTCACCTGATCGGGCGTCAGCGGCGGCGCAATCAGCGGCACCATTGAAGCGATCTTACCAATCATCGACGCGACGCCGAAGGGCAGGTTGACGAAGGGACGCTCCCGGTAGGTCGCGGCAAGAACCGCCTCGAGACAGTCACGGAATGTCATGACATCCTGACCGCCGAGTTCATAGATCGCGCCGGGTTTCAGCTTGCCATCGACGCCAAGGGCGACGGCTTCCGCGACATCCTCGACATAGACCGGCTGGAACCTGGTTTTGCCGCCACCGATCAGCGGCAGGAACGGCATGCTGCGGGCCATCTTTGCGAACTTGTTGAAGAAATCGTCTTCCGGTCCAAAAATGATCGACGGGCGCAGGATCACGGCGCCAGGCAGAATGGAATGGATGGCGGCCTCGGCGCGGCCCTTGGTGCGGCCATAACCGGTCGGCGAACCGGCATCCGAGCCGATGGCGGAGATATGCGTCAGCGTGGCGCCGGCATCGCGAGCCGCCTCGGCAATGGCTTTCGCACCGAATTCCTGTACGGCGTCAAAGGTGTTGCGGCCGCTTTCGGTCAGGATACCGACGCAATTGACCACATGGTCGGCGTCTTCCACGGCTTTGACGATGGAATCGCGATAACGCAGGTTCGCCTGGGCGAAGGAAATCTGGCCGACATTGCCGAGCGGCTGCAGGAAACCGGCGAGATCCGGGCGGCGCACGGCGACGCGGATGCGGTAACCGCGCTTCGCAAGTATCCGCACGACATGCCGCCCGACAAAACCCGAACCGCCGAAAACGGTGACGAGGGGTGGAAGGTTGGCCAAGGTCATGGGAGGCTCCTCAGAAGCTGTCGATAAAGCGTTTTTCAGTCTCTTAGCCCAAAGCCGCGCGCGCGTGAAGAGATGTTGTCGCGCGGCTGGAAGACGGTTTACGAAATGCGGTTGACGGACGTCAAATTCCTTCGACGATCATCATCTCCGCATCCGCGACTTCCTGACGGATTTTGGCCGCGGCCTGATATTCTGGAGAATTATAGCAGTCAATGGCGTGCTGCACCGACGGGAACTCGATGACGACGTTGCGCGCACGCGCCTTGCCCTCCAGCTCGATCAGCGCGCCGCCACGGGCCAAGAAATTGGCGCTGAACCGCTCGAAAGCGGGCTTAGCCGTCGTGACATAGTCCTTGTAACGCTCACTATCGCGCACATCGACGCGGGCGATCCAATATCCCTTTGCCATTTCATCTCCTCCGATTGTCGTTACTGATTGGCCGGAAAGCTGGCGCGCAGCATATCGTCAAGAATGGCGCGGGCCGCCGCTTTCGGGTCTTCCGCCCTGACGATCGGGCGGGCGACCACCAGATGGCTCGATCCGGCCTTGATGGCGTCGTAGGGCGTCATCACCCGCTTCTGATCGCCGAGATCCGCGCCGGCCGGGCGAATGCCGGGGGTGACGACGGCAAGGTCCGGACCGAGGATTTCGCGCACGGCGGTCGATTCTTCCGCCGAACAAACGATGCCGCCCATGCCCGCCTCGCGTGCCTGCTCCGCCCGGCGCAGCACCAGCGAACGGGCGTCAGAGGCATAACCCGCCTCGGCGAGATCGAGGTCGTCCATCGAGGTCAGCACGGTGACGCCCAGCAGGCAGAGACCGGAGCCTTCGGCGGCCTTGACGGCAGCGCGCATCGCTTTGGGATAGGCATGCAGCGTCAGCATCGACATGCCCATGCGGGCGATGTTTTCGACACCGGAGGCGACGGTGTTGTCGATATCGAGGAGCTTCATGTCGAGAAAGACCTTCTTGCCGCTCTGGACAAGGTCGCGCGCAAATTCGAGACCGCCGGCAAAGACCAGCTGATAACCGATCTTGTAGAACAGAACCTCGTCGCCGATCTTCGACACGATGTCTTCGGCTTGCTGCACAGTCGGAACATCCAGCCCGACGATGAGTTTTTCGCGCGCGGTCATTGTCTTATCCCTGCCATGTTTCCATTGCCGTCCAGTCGCATGTGGGGGACGCGGCTGCAAGTGAAAAGTCGGCGATGGAGAAGCGAAAGAGATTGCCGCCGCCGGGCGGCTGGTCCTTGCTGCGGCTGATGCCGCGGCCTTCGATATGGCATTTCAAAAGCGTACCCACGCCACCATGGCCAACAAAGGCAATCGGCTGCTGCGGGTCGTGCCGGTCGAGAACGGCTTTGACCGCCCTGACGATCCGCGCCTGCGCGTCGATTGCACGCTCCCAGCCGTGAAAGCTTTCCTCGGGATGGGCGAAGAACCAGTCCGCCGCCTTTTCGAATTCCGGCGGCGGTAGGAAGCCGGTGGCGGACCGGTCGTTTTCATGCATTGCCTCGACGATGTCCATTTCCGCCCCGGAGGTTTCAGCCAGGATGCGGGCGGTTTCGATCGCCTTGGTCTCGGCGCTGGAAACGATGCGGCGCAATGACCGTGCCCAGGGCAGGCGGCTTGCCTCGCGCGTCCGCTCGGCACCCTTGTCCGAAAGCCCCCATTCGGGAACGGGAACAGCCGGATCGATCTTGACCTGGGGGTGGGTGATATAGAGCGCATGCATGGGGTTCGGTCCTCAAGGGCGATGGAAAGGGTAAATCGACACCCTAACCATTCGTCACGACCGGGAAATGACGGGTTCCGGCACTCTGTCGAAGATCAGGCCCGCGTATAGGTCCACAATTGCGCCGGCGGAATATTGCGCACGATGAAATCGAAATGGCGGATATGGTAGAGATGCGGCTGCGCGACGATGGGGGAAATCGGACCGTAGGATATCTGCACGACGGGGCGGCCATGGGGCACGCGCTTCAGCAATTCGTCGAGAAGCTTGATACGGGCGGCCATGGGGAAATTCAGCATCGGCACGGCGGAAACGACGCTGTCGAACATCTGGCCCTTGTGTTCGCCAAGCGTCGCATCGAGATCGAAGGCGTCGCCATTGACGAAGTTGACGCCCGGATAGCTCCTGAGCAGCTGATTGTAGAAATCGGTCGAATATTCGATGGCGGTCAGGTTCTCCGGCTTGATGCCGCGCGCCAGAATGGCCTTGGTGATAACGCCCGTGCCCGGGCCGAGTTCGAGAACCGGCAGGCCGGAATGGGGATTGATGACACTGGCCATTTTTTTGGCCGTGATGGACGATGTCGGCACAATGGCCCCGACTTTTTTCGGCTGGCTGACCATGCCCTTGAAAAAGCGGATTTCTTCTTCAAATTTCTGTTCAAGCCGTTGCTTCAGGTTAAGTGCCATAGTTCCCTCAGATGCTTTTGGTCATTGTCAAAAAACTGTTACGCAATGTTGATCCCATTTGGCGCAAAAACAAGGCAAAATGTCGTAACTGGAAAAATTCGCTTACGGTTTGAAATACACCGTCACCGAATCAAAAAAAGCCGGTGAAGCGTTCCACCGGCTTTTTTAATGAAACCTGCAAAAAAGTCCCGTTTCAAACGCGCATCGGCATTAGAACATAAAGCGCATCGTCGCCGGCGGTGTCGCGAACGAGCGTCGGCGAGCCGGCGTCGGCCAAAAGGAAAATTGCGTCGTCGCCGGAAAGCTGCGAGGTGATGTCGAGGAGATATTTGGCGTTGAAGCCAATTTCCATCGAATCATTGTCGTAACCGACAGCCACTTCTTCCGTCGCACTTCCCGAATCCGGGTTGTTGACGGTCAGCGTCAGCTGGCCGTTGGTGAGCGCGAGCTTCACGGCGCGGCCGCGCTCGGAAGAAATGGTCGAGACGCGGTCGACAGCCTGCGCGAAGGTCTGGCAATCGACGCGCATTTCCTTGTCGTTGCCGGTCGGGATCACGCGCTGGTAATCCGGGAATGTACCGTCGATCAGCTTCGAGGTCAGGACGACCGAACCGATGGTCAGGCGGATTTTCGCATCCGAGACTTCGACGGTGACTTCCAGCTCAGGGTTGTCCATCAGCTTCTGCAACTCGCCGACGGTCTTGCGCGGAATGATGATGCCCGGCATGCCTTCGGAACCGGAAGGCGCATCCACATCGGCGCGCGCCAGGCGGTGACCATCGGTCGCGACGGCGCGCAGCTTCAGGTCGCCATTGCTTTCGATGGTATGGAAGAAAATGCCGTTCAGGTAATAACGCGTTTCTTCGGTCGAGATCGCAAATTGCGTCCGGTCGATCAGCATCTTCAGATCGGTCGCCTTCAGTTTGAAGGTGTGGCTGAAGGTGCCGGCCGTGAGGTCTGGGAAGTCCCCTTCCGGCAGGCATTGCAGCGAGAATTTCGAACGGCCGGAGGCAACCGTCATCGAGGAGCCGTCCGGATTGGTGGCCAGAAGCACTTCGGAACCGTCCGGCAGCTTGCGCACGATTTCATAAAGCAGATGCGCCGGCACGGTGGTGGCGCCTGCCTGCTCCACCATGGCCGGTGTCGCTTCGGTGATTTCGAGATCGAGGTCGGTCGCCTTCATGTCCAGATTGGCGCCGGATGCGCGCAGCAGGACGTTGGACAGGATCGGGATCGTGTTGCGACGCTCGACGACCCGGTGGACGTGGTTCAGCGATTTCAGAAGGTTCGACCGCTCAAGAGTAATACGCATGGACGCTACCGCTTTCAACCGTTGCGAACCGGCCACCGCCGGATCGGCAAGAAGAGTCTTTACCGGCCAGAAAGCCGGATAATGTGGACGGGCAAAATGGCAGAGTTATTGCAGGAAATGCAAGAGCCGAGTGCATCTGCCGCGGGTCATTTTGCTGCTATACAGCATGATCCACAGGCTGGGGGCGTCCGTGGACCTTGTTCGCCGGTTTTCTATTGCCCATAAAGAGAGGAAACCAGAGCGACCGGCCGCGAATAATCGGCCAGAATGATTGGAAGCCGTGTGACGGAAGAAATATCGAACAGCGACTTGAGAGATGCAACAAAGAGCTTCAGGATCGGCACGGCCACCATTCCGGCGCGGCCGCTGGAGCCTGCGCTTTATCTCGTGGCCACGCCCATCGGCAATCTCGGCGATATCACCATCCGCGCGCTGGAAACGCTGGCCTCGGCCGATGTTCTCGCCTGCGAGGATACGCGCGTCACCCGCATCCTGCTCGAACGTTACGGCATCCGCACCCGTCCGCTCGCATATCATGAGCACAATGCAAACGAAGCGGGGCCGAAGCTCATTGCGGCGCTTGAGGCGGGAAAATCCGTGGCGCTGGTCTCGGATGCCGGAACGCCGCTCGTTTCCGATCCCGGTTACCGCCTCGGCCAGCTCGCGCTCGAGGCCGGGCATCGTGTCGTGCCGGTGCCGGGGGCATCCGCGCCGCTCGCCGCCCTCGTGGGTTCGGGAATGCCGAGCGATGCTTTCCTGTTTGCGGGCTTCCTGCCGGTGAAGGATCGCGGCAAGCGCGACCGTTTTGCCGAACTCGCAAAAATCCCGGCCACTTTGATCTTCTTTGAATCGCCGCATCGCATCGGCGCTTCCGTCAAGGTCGCGTCCGAAGTGCTCGGCCACGACCGCCGCGCCGTGGTCTGCCGCGAACTGACCAAGACCTTCGAGGAGTTCCGGCGCGGCACGCTGGGCGAGCTTGCGGATTATTACGGTGGCGACCGCGTGGTGAAGGGTGAGATCGTGCTTCTGGTGGAGCCGCCCTCTTATGACGAGATTCCCGATATCGAGGATGTCGAGAAGCTGCTGAAGGACCTCGTCGCCACCATGCCCGCCGCCAAGGCGGCAGGCGAAGCCGCCAAGCTGACGGGCCTGCCGCGCAAGGAGCTTTATCAAAGGCTGCTGGATATGAAGGAAACGGATGGCCGCTGACGGGCGAAGCAATAAAAGGCGCAAGGCCGAGCGTCGCGGCCATGCCGCGGAATATTGGGCGGCACTTTATCTGCTGCTGAAGGGATATCGCATCCTCGCCATTCGTTATCGCACCCGGCTGGGGGAAATCGATCTCATCGCCCGCAAGAAGGACCTCGTCGCCATCGTCGAGGTCAAGGCGCGAACGTCCGGCGAAGGTGCCGTGGATGCCGTCGGTTTCCATTCGCAGCAACGCATTCGGGCGGCGGCCGATCTGTGGCTCGCCCGTCGCAAGGATGCTGCGCGGTTTTCGCTGCGTTTCGATATCATCGCCGTTTTGCCGCGACGCCTGCCGCAGCATTTTATCGACGCCTTTTAAGGGGAGGGAAACATGTCCACCGAGCGGGAAAAAATGGCCGCGGGCGAATGGTACAGCTGCATGGATGCCGAGCTGGATATATTGCGCTGGCGGGCACGAGGGGCCGTCCACCAGCACAATACGATGCCGCCGGATGAGCGCGGGGCAATGGCCCCCTTGCTACGGGCTCTGTTCGCTTCTGTGGGTGAAGGGGCATTTATCGAAGCGCCGTTTCACTGCGCTTACGGCTTCAACATCACGCTTGGCAAAAATGTTTATCTCAATGCCGGCTGCACCATTCTCGATTCCGCGAAAGTTACGATAGGCGATGGCGCGATGCTCGGGCCTGCGGTGCAAATCTATTGTGCGGAACACCATCTGGACCCGGTGCCGCGTGCGCAAGGCATTGAAATCGCAAAGCCGGTCACGATCGGCCGTGATGTCTGGATCGGCGGCGGAGCGATCATTCTGGCTGGCATCACCATTGGTGACGGAGCGATTGTCGGCGCCGGTTCGGTGGTGACGCGCAATGTGCCGCCGGGCGTGACGGTGGTCGGAAATCCGGCTCGGCCCATAAAGCGCATGACGGACTGAGATTTTCGTCAGTCGCTGTAATAAATCTGACATGGAACTGTCAAAGAGGCGTCATGGAACGTCTCTATTCGCATCCTCATCCCAATAAATGGTGGAGAGGATTTAGTAATGTTGAAGAAGTTTTCCATGGCCGCAGTGGCCGTCAGCATTTCGGCGACGTCTTCCATGGCTGCTACCAACATCACCTGGTGGCACGGCATGGGCGGCCGCAATGGCGAAGTCATCAACGAAGTCGCCCAGAAGTTCAACGAAGCCCAGAAAGAATGCGCTCTGACGCCGGTTTCCAAGGGCTCCTACGAAGAAGCCCTGGCCAGCGGCATCGCTGCTTTCCGCTCTGGCGAACAGCCGAACATCCTCCAGGTTTTCGATGCTGGCGCCGCGACCATCATCAACGCCAAGGGCGCTGTCATTCCCGCCGAAGATCTCATCAACAAGGCCGGTTACAAGTTCGACCGCGACGCCTTCATCAACGGCGTGCGTTATTTCTACGCTGCCGCTGACGGCAAGTTCGTCGGCATGCCGTTCAACTCCTCCGCTCCCATCATGTACGTCAACGACGAAGCCCTGAAGAAGGCCGGCGTTGAAGCCCCGAAGACCTGGGAAGAGTTCGAGCAGGTTGCGCCGAAGCTGAAGGAAGCCGGCTACATTCCGCTCGTTCAGTCGCAGCTCACCTGGCAGTTCACGGAGAACTTCTTCTCCCGCAACAACATCCAGTTCGCAACCAACAATAACGGCTATGACAGCGTCACCGACACCAAGCTCAAGGTCACCGACCCGAACCTCGTCATGATGTTCGACAAGCTGAAGGACTGGAAGGACAAGGGCCTGTTCGCCTATTACGGCGCCGGCTGGAACGACAACCAGAAGCCGTTCGAAGAAGGCAAGGTCGCGTTCTGGATCGGTTCTTCGGGCTCCTTCGGCGGCCTGCAGAAGACGGCGACCATGCCGTTCTCGGCAACCTTCCTTCCTTACTGGGGCTCCATCAAGGGTGCTGGCACCAACTCCTTCATCGGCGGCGCGGCGCTCTTTGCAATGTCGGGCAAGTCTGAAGCCGAAAACAAGTGCGTGGCCGACTTCTTCCAGTTCCTGACCTCGCCCGAAATCCAGGTCTTCTACCACAAGGCAACCGGTTACGTCGCCATCACCAAGGCCGCTTACGAAAAGGCCAAGGCTGAAGGCTTCTACAAGGAAAAGCCGGTCGCGGAAGTCGGTATCCAGCAGCTCTCGCTGCCGGGCGGCGAATGGTCCAAGGGTTACCGCCTCGGCTTCTACCCGCAGATCCGCGCCGTCATGGAGCGCGAATATAACCGCATCTTCTCCGGCGAAGTGACCCCGAAGGCCGCTTTCGACATCATCGAGAAGGAAGGTAACGACCTGCTCGCCCGTTTCGCCAAGACGGCCGGCTGATCGTCTGTTTCGAAACAAATGACCATTGCCGAGCCTCCTTTCCCACGGAAGGGAGGCTCGCTCTCGGATAAGGAAGCGCAAGCGTGGCCTATACATCGTCTCAACCGCGCCGGTTTTTGTCCGGCTGGTCCGCAAAGGCTGGAAAGCCAGCCAAACCTGCCGACGCCGGCATGAAGCGCGTGCAGTTCTCCTCGTCCTACGTACCTTACCTGTTTCTGGCGCCGCAGCTTGCGGTGATTTTCATCTTCTTCTACTGGCCATCGGTTCAGGCCATACATTCGTCCTTCTATATCGAAGACCCGTTCGGTTTCGGCGCTTCCTTCGTCGGACTTGCCAATTATTCGGATGCGATCTTCAGCCCCGAATATCTCAGCATCGCCAAATTCACGGTTGTCTTCACCGTGCTGGTCACCTTCTTTTCGCTGGCGCTCGGCCTGCTGCTCGCCGTCAAGGCCGACGCGGTCATTCGGGGCAGCTCGACATACAAGACGCTGCTGATTTCCGTGTATGCCATCGCGCCGCCGGTCGCCGGTCTCATCGGCATGATGTTTTTCGACCAGCATATCGGCCCCTTCGTCAAGATGGCCGCATTCCTCGGCTGGGACATGAAGGTCGGCCTCAATTATTTCGATACGGCCTTCGCCATGATCGTTGTCGCGGTCTGGAAGCAGATCCCTTACAACTTCATTTTCTTCCTTTCGGGTCTTCAGGGTGTGCCGGTCTCGGTGCGGGAAGCCGCCGCCATCGACTGCCGTTCGGGCTTTCGCCGGTTCTGGACGGTGATCATGCCCCTTCTGGCGCCCACGGCCTTCTTCCTGCTGATCATCAACATCACCTATGCGCTCTTCGACACGTTCGGCGTCATCGACGTGATGGTGAAGGACAAGGCCGCCAACAACCCGATCACGCTTGTCTACAAGGTGTTTCTGGATGGTTTCCGCGGCAATGACATCGGTGGCTCTTCGGCCCAGTCCGTCATCCTGATGCTGGTCGTCTTCGTTCTCACCATCATCCAGTTCCGCTTCATCGAAAAGCGCATCCATTACAATTGAGGGAAAAGACCATGTACAAGACAAAACCCCTCGATCATCTGGTGCTGATCATCGGCGCGCTGTTCCTGATCTTGCCGGTCATCGTGGCCTTCATGACCTCCACCCATACCGCTGCGGAAATACACCGCAGCGGTCTGACGATGGTTCCCGGCGACAATTTCATCGAGACTTATGAAAAGGTTCTGACCCAGAAGGGCGGCTTCACCGGGCAGATCACGGGTCTCAATATGGTGCTGAATTCGTTGATCCTCGGCATCGGTTTTGCCGTCGGCAAGATCGTCCTGTCGATGACGGCGGCCTATGCGATCGTCTATTTCCGGTTCCGGTTCGCAACGCTCGCCTTCTGGATCATTTTCACCACGCTGCTTCTGCCGCTCGAAGTGCGCATCATGCCCTCCTACGAGGTGATGAGCAAACTCGGCCTTCTGAACTCCTATACCGGCCTCATCGTGCCGCTTCTCGCTTCGGCGACAGGCACCTTCTATTTCCGGCAGTTCTTCAAATCCGTGCCCGAGGAGTTGCTGGAGGCTGCCCGTATCGATGGCGCAGGGCCGGTGAAATTCTTCATCGACGTTCTCATCCCGCTGTCCCGCACCATGATGGCGGCGATCTTCATCATCATGTTCGTTTACGGCTGGAACCAGTATCTCTGGCCCATGCTGATGACGACGGACGAGGGCTTCTTCACCCTGATGCGCGGCATCAAGTCGATCCTGCAGGTCTGGGTCGGTTCGCAAATTCCCGATTACAACGAAGCTTTCGCGCTCGCCGTGCTGGCCATGCTGCCGCCGGTACTGATCGTCGTCATTTTCCAGCGCTGGTTCATCAAGGGCCTGACCGAAAGCGATAAATAAGGAGACCGAAATGGCCGCGATAGAAATCAGTCAGGTCTGCAAGGACTATCATGGCGGCGTGCGCGCCGTGCATCACGTCGATATCGACATCAGGGACGGCGAGTTCATCGTTCTGGTCGGCCCCTCCGGCTGCGGCAAATCCACGCTTCTGCGCATGGTCGCAGGGCTTGAGGATATTTCCGAAGGCACTGTGAAGATCGGTGACCGGGTGGTCAATCATGCCGATCCGGCCGACCGGGATATCGCCATGGTGTTTCAGAACTACGCGCTTTATCCGCATATGTCGGTGCGCCAGAACCTGGAATACGGATTGAAGAACCGCAAGACGCCGAAGGCGGAGATCGATGCGCGTGTGGCCGAAGCCGCGCGTATGCTGCAGCTCGAACCCTATCTGGACCGCAAGCCGCGCGCCCTTTCCGGCGGCCAGCGGCAGCGTGTCGCCATGGGTCGCGCCATCGTTCGCAAACCGGCGGCCTTCCTCTTCGACGAGCCCCTGTCCAATCTCGATGCCAAGCTGCGCGTTTCCATGCGCGGCGAGATCAAGCGCCTGCAAAAGCGTCTCGGCACCACCTCGATCTACGTCACCCACGATCAGCTGGAAGCCATGACGCTGGCCGATCGTCTTGTGGTGTTGAATGGCGGCCGTATCGAACAGATCGGCGCGCCGCTGGATGTCTATCATACGCCTGCCTCGACCTTCGTTGCGAGTTTCATCGGCTCTCCCGCCATGAACCTGCTGAACGCCGAGTTGCATGGCGATAGCCTCGCCATCGGTCCGTCGCTCTTTGCGCTCAACGGTTTCGCGCCTGCCTCCGGCCCCGTGACGGTGGGCATGCGGGCGGAAGATTTCCGCCTCGCAGCGGCAGGTGAGCAGGGCTTCCCGCTTCGGGTCGATTATATCGAGGAGCTGGGGTCGCAGCGACTGATCCACGGCATGATCGGTGACCAGAGCCTGACAGTTGCTTTCCCGCCGGATGTCGAGGTTCCGTCCGCGCTCTCCGTCACGATCGCGCCGGAAAAACTGCATTTCTTCTCCAGCGAAACCGGCAAGCGCATCGCCGGCAAAGCGGAGCAGCTGGCGGCGCAGCCCGCGCAAATGGCGACAGCCTGAGTGCTTCGCAGAAATCGGCGCGATGACTAAAATTGCGCCGATTGTCAAAACCGCTTTGTTACGATCCCGATGATAGAAGACCTCCAATATTTCACGGGGGTTTTCTAATATGTCCTTCAAAATGATGTTCGCTGCCGCAGCAACCATGGCGGTCCGCACGGTGCCGATATTGCCGGCCTATTTGCGCCGGTCAAAAGACGAGGCTGTCGTCAGCGCATCCTGCACCGATCTGCGGCTTCAGCCGGCCCCCATCAATCCGGAATGGATCATTTCCGGCAACCCCCAGGCGCGCGCGGCGGATCATTCCAGAAGTGGCGACCGTGCCTCCAGCACCGCCATGTGGGATTGCACGGCGGGTGAGTTCCGCTGGTTCTTCGGTTGGGATGAAACCGTCTATATTCTCGAAGGCGAAGTGCATGTGACCGCGGAAGACGGTTCCATCAGCATCCTGCGGGTCGGCGACGTCGCTTATTTCCCTGCGGGAACATGGGCCACCTGGCGCGTAGATGATTATGTCCGCAAAGTCGCTTTCATGCGCCGTCCGTTCCCCAAGGCGCTGGCTTTTGCCTATCGCGTCAAGAACAAGCTGTTTGCCGGCCGTTCCTATAAGCTGGCGGCCTGAACCCATAGAACATTCCAGTCGGCGGGGCTGCACGGCTCCGCTGACGGAATTGTGAAGGTTCAATAAAACTCACACAAACCACCGCTTGCAGCAGTTGCCTTTGAATGGTCGCTGCCCTACATCTTCAGGGTTTTCTGAAGCATTTCCGGGTTTCTACCGATCGTGCAGGGAAGCTTGAAAAGGCAAGGCAATGGGCACCGCGGACTGACAAAGTGTCCGTATGCTGCAAGAGGAACATGCGCATGGCGAAGATCAAGAACGTCGCGATCCAGATGGATCATGTCTCCGGCATCAATATAGCCGGTGACTCCACCTTCGCCATGAGCCTTGAGGCGCAGGCGCGCGGATACCGGCTGTTCCACTATACGCCCGAGCGCCTCTCGATGCGCGATGGCAAGATTTACGCCACCGTCGAGCAGATGGAACTGCGCGACATCAAGGGCGACCATTTCTCGCTGTCCGAACCGGAGCGCGTCGATCTGTCGACCATGGATGTCATCCATCTGCGTCAGGATCCGCCATTCGACATGGCTTACATCACCTCGACCCATCTGCTGGAGCGAATTCATCCGAAAACGCTGGTGGTCAACGATCCCGCCTGGGTGCGCAATTCGCCGGAAAAGATTTTCGTCACCGAATTCGCCGATCTGATGCCGAAGACGCTGATCACCAAGGACGTGGAGGAAATCGCCCGCTTCCGCAATGAAATGGGCGATATCATCCTCAAGCCGCTTTACGGCAATGGCGGCGCAGGCGTCTTCCATTCGGCGCGCGACGACCGCAATTTCTCCTCGCTGCTGGAAATGTTCGGCCAGATGTTCCGCGAGCCCTATATCGCCCAGCAATATCTGCCGGATGTCCGCAAGGGCGACAAGCGTATCCTGCTGGTGGATGGCGAACCGGTTGGCGCGATCAACCGCGTGCCGGCGGAAAACGACGCCCGCTCCAACATGCATGCCGGCGGTCGGCCGGAACCGACGGAACTGACGGCGCGCGAGAAGGAAATCTGCCGCCGCATCGGCCCTGCCTTGCGGGAACGCGGTTTCCTCTTCGTCGGTATCGATGTGATTGGCGACTATATGACGGAAATCAACGTCACCTCGCCGACCGGCATACGCGAAGTGCGGAAGTTCGGCGGTGCGGATGTCGCAAGCCTGTTGTGGGATGCGATCGAGAAAAAGCGCGAAGCGCAGGATTTGTGAGGCGGGCTTTCGCCGATCCAGCTTTGTTCCGCGAGTACAACTAGACACAACTAAAATACATCGTCAGCGAGAAATTGTTCGCTGGATGTTCTTGTTTTATTCTTCGCCCTGTGGCACGTTGCTTGCGGGTGGCCGCGCGATAGGGCATGAAGCTCTGACCAGCGCGGCCGGTTTGCGGGGGCAGGCCATGGTGGCAAGGGTCAATACGGTTGCATTTCAGGGCATAGAGGGCGTGCCCGTCGAGGTGCAGGTCATGGTCGCGCCGGGAAAGGTGGGCATCCAGATTGTCGGCCTGCCCGACAAGGCGGTGGCCGAAAGCCGCGAGCGGGTGCAGGCCGCCCTGCATGCCTCGGGTCTGGCGCTGCCGGCAAAAAAGGTCACCGTCAATCTCGCGCCTGCCGATCTGCCCAAGGAAGGATCGCATTTCGATCTTCCCATTGCCCTTGGCCTCATGGCGGCTTTGGGCGCGATACCGGCAGAAATGCTGGCACGTTATGTGGTTCTCGGCGAACTCAATCTCGATGGCACCATCGGTATGGTTTCGGGCGCCCTGCCGGCGGCGATCGGTGCCAATGCGCTTGGCAAGGGGCTGATCTGCCCCGCTGAAAGCGGGCCGGAAGCGGCCTGGGCCGGCGCAGGTATCGATATTCTCGCCCCGCGCAGCCTGATTGCACTGGCCAACCATTTTCGCGGCACGCAGCTTCTCTCGCGCCCAACGCCCGCCATCCGCGCCAACCCGGTCAATCTGCCGGATTTAGCGGATATCAAAGGACAGGAGAGCGCCCGGCGCGCGCTGGAGGTGGCGGCCGCCGGCGGCCACAACCTGCTCATGGTCGGTCCACCCGGCTCCGGCAAATCCATGCTCGCAGCCCGCCTGCCTTCCATCCTGCCGCCGCTGGAAGCGGCGGAATTGCTGGAAGTTTCGATGGTCCATTCCATCGCCGGCCAATTATCCGGCGGCAAGCTTTCGGACCGCAGGCCGTTCCGCACCCCGCATCATTCCGCCACCATGGCGGCGTTGATCGGCGGAGGGCTTCGCGCCAAGCCGGGTGAGGCTTCGCTCGCCCATCACGGCGTTCTTTTTCTGGATGAGTTCCCGGAATTTTCGCCGCAGGTGCTGGATGCATTGCGCCAGCCGCTGGAAACGGGCGAATGCATCATTGCGCGGGCCAATCACCGCGTCAGCTATCCGGCGGAAATCCAGCTCGTTGCGGCGATGAATCCCTGCCGTTGCGGCATGGCGGGAGAGCCGGGTTTCACCTGCGCCCGAGGCCCGCGTTGCGTGACGGATTATCAGGCCCGCATTTCCGGCCCGCTGCTGGATCGTATCGATATCCGCATCGACGTTCCCGCCGTCTCTGCCGCCGATCTCATCCGCCCCGTCGCGTCGGAGCCGAGTGCGGCGGTGGCCGCCCGCGTCGCCCGGGCACGTCTTGCGCAGCAGGAACGTTACGCGTCGGCGGGATTTGCCGCCATTCGCACCAATGCCCGCTGCACGACGACCCTGATAGAAAAATATGCCGAGCCGGATGCGTCCGGGCTGCAATTGCTGCGCGATGCGGCCGAGCGGCTGAAGTTCTCCGCGCGCGGTTATCATCGCATTCTCAAGGTTGCCCGCACCCTGGCCGATCTGGATGGCAAACAGACGGTCGGCCGCATCCATGTGGCGGAAGCCGTGTCCTATCGTATCGCTGGCGAGAGGCTGACGACGGCGGCATAAAGCATTTCCAGTAAAGGCACGAAGCGGTTTTTGGTGGGGAAGTGTGTAAAAACAAGTAATTAGGGCACATCTAACGATTCCGTTTAAACCGGATATGCTCCAGAAGGTCGCCTGTTGTGCCTTCCCTGAAAAAACACTGTGCCGCCAGCGGAAGCCGGCGGCACATAAGAATATTCGCTACTCTGGCGCGCGATCCTACCGCGCTTGAAAGCCTGGCTTAAAGTCCGAGGCCTTCGAAAAGCGCTGTCGAAAGGTAGCGTTCCGCAAAGGAAGGAATGATGACGACGATGTTCTTGCCGGCATTTTCTTCCCGCGCGCCAACCTTGATGGCCGCCGCCAGCGCCGCACCCGAGGAGATGCCGACCGGCACGCCTTCCAGCCTTGCCGCCAGACGTGCGGTTTCGAAAGCCTCGTCATTGGTCACGGTGACGATCTCGTCATAAATGCCGGTATCGAGGATGGCGGGTGCAAAACCGGCGCCGATGCCCTGAATCTTGTGCGGGCCGGGGTTGCCGCCGGAAAGAACCGGGCTGTCGGCAGGTTCGACGGCAATGACCTTCACCTCGGGCTTGCGCGACTTCAGCACCTGACCCGTGCCGGTGATGGTGCCGCCGGTGCCGATGCCCGAGACGAGAATATCGACCGTGCCTTCGGTGTCGTTCCAGATTTCTTCAGCCGTCGTCTTACGGTGAATATCGGGATTGGCGGGGTTTTCGAACTGCTGCGGAATGATGGCGTCAGGCAGGGTCTCGGCCAGTTCCTGCGCCTTGGCGATGGCGCCCTTCATGCCCTTGGGGCCTTCGGTCAACACCAGTTCGGCGCCGAGCAGGGCCAGCATTTTCCGGCGTTCAACCGACATGGTTTCAGGCATGGTCAGGATCAGCTTGTAGCCCTTCGCAGCGGCGGCGAAGGCAAGCGCGATGCCCGTGTTGCCGGAGGTCGGCTCCACCAGCGTGGTTTTGCCGGGGATGATCTTGCCTTGGGCTTCCAGAGCTTCGATCATGGCGACGCCGATGCGGTCCTTCACGGAAGCGATGGGATTGAAAAATTCGAGTTTGGCGAGAAGGTTGGCCTTCACGCCCTTCTCCTTCGCCAGCTTGTCGAGCCGCACGATCGGTGTGTCGCCGATTGTTTCCGTAATCGAGGAATAGACGCGTCCGCGTCCGGGCTTTCTGGCTTCGGGCATGATGCTCTCCTGTGTAAAGACCGCAAGATTTGAGCGGCAGAATAGGAGCAATAGCTTTCGCAAGCTAGCGAACGTTCGTCCTAATATCCCTAAATTGCAGGAATAATTTCACGATAAATCGCATAAATGCACGAATTTGTTTTACGTGCTGCGGATCGCGATCATGGTCGCGGTTCCGGCCAGAATACCCGCCGCCGTGCGGTTGAGGATCGTCAAGGCGCTCGGCCTTTTCAGGAGGTTACGCGCCTTGGCCGCAAGCAGGATGTAAGGCAGGAGAACCGCCATCAGCACGACGAAGGTGATGGCGAGAAGGGTCGCATATTCCGAAGGGCCGATCATGCGGATATCGATCAGCGTTGGCACCAGCGCCACATAAAACAGCATGGTTTTCGGGTTGCCGAGGGTGATCAGCAGGCCGGACAGGAAGGACATGGGCATGCTGGTGCTTTTCTTGGCCTTCAGCTCCTGTGGCAGCAAGCCGGCGGTCCAAAGCTTCCAGGCAATATAAAGGAGATAGGCCGCGCCCGCGAATTTCAGCACCATGAAGGCTTCCTGAAAGGTCTGCGCGACGAAGGCCAGGCCCAGGATCACAGCGGTCAGGTAAATCATGTCGCCCAGCACCAGCCCGAGGCCCATGAAGAAGGTTTCGCGAAAGCCCGAACCCAGCGCCCGCGCCACGATCGCCGTCATGCCGGGGCCGGGAATGGCAGCGGCGATGAAGAGGGCGGTGGCATAGGCGAAAAGGGTCGTCAGCGTCATGATCGTATTTCCCGAAAAATCCGCCAAATCCATAGCGAAATTACCGGATAAAGACAATCAGTCCGCGCGTCTGTACCAGCGACGTCGCTAAACGCCGGTGGAGCCGAAACCGCCGGTACCGCGCGCCGTCTGCGAGGTTTCCGTCACCTCGCTCACAACAACCTGGGTCACCGGCGCGATCACCATCTGCGCAATGCGCATGCCGCGCTCGATGATAAAAATCTCCTGACCCAGATTGGCGAGGATGACTTTCACCTCGCCACGATAATCGCTGTCCACCGTACCGGGAGAGTTGAGGCAGGTGATGCCGTTCTTGATGGCGAGGCCGGAGCGGGGGCGGATTTGCGCCTCGTATCCCTGCGGAACTTCGAAGATGAAACCGGTGGGGACCAGGGCGCGTTCGCCCGGTTGCAGGGTCAGCGGTTCATCGGCAGGTACGGCCGCGCGCAGGTCCATGCCGGCGGCGCCACGGGTTTCGTAGGACGGCAATTCGAGGTCAGCGCCATTGGCGAGGCGGACGAGCCGGAGAGGGGGGCGATTGTCATTTTGAAGGGTCATGCGGCATTAGTTTGCCGAGATCGCGGCAAGGTCAATTGCAAATGTGGGCCTGAAACGCTAGATAGCCCGCAATTCCACAGGATTTGTCAGATGGCCGAAACACTTGCCGAGGCGGTCTCCCGCCGCCGCACCTTTGCTATTATTGCGCACCCGGACGCGGGTAAGACCACGCTTACCGAAAAACTGCTGCTGTTCGGCGGAGCGATCCAGCTTGCCGGTGAGGTGAAGGCGAAGAAGGACCGCATCCAGACCCGTTCGGACTGGATGAAGATCGAGCGCGAGCGCGGCATTTCGGTCGTCACTTCGGTCATGACCTTCGAATATAACGATCGCGTCTTCAACATTCTCGATACGCCCGGCCACGAAGACTTCGCCGACGACACCTACCGCACCCTGACGGCGGTGGATGCGGCGATCATGGTCATCGACGCCGCCAAGGGTATCGAGCCGCGCACGCTAAAACTCTTCGAAGTCTGCCGCATGCGCGATATTCCGATCATCACCTTCATCAACAAGATGGACCGCGAAAGCCGCGACCCCTTCGAGATTCTGGATGAGGTGGAAGAGAAGCTCGCGCTCGATACCGCGCCGATCACCTGGCCGGTCGGTCGGGCAAAGACCTTCTGTGGCGCCTATAATCTCGCCGACAGCACCTTCCGTGGCGTCGATACGCAGGTGGAAGCCATGCCGGTCAACGGTCCGCAGGCGGTTGCCGATCGCCTGCCGGAAAATGAGCGCCATCTTTTCGTGGAAGAAACGGAACTGGCGCTGGAAGCCTGCCGTCCTTTCGATCGTCAGGCATTTCTCGAAGGTCATATGACACCGGTGTTCTTCGGTTCGGCGCTGCGCAATTTCGGTGTGCGTGATCTCATCAATGCGCTTGGCGATTTCGCGCCGCCGCCGCGCGATCAGGTGGCGGACACCCGCACCGTACATGCGGCCGAAGAAAAAATGACGGCTTTCGTCTTCAAGATTCAGGCCAATATGGACCCGAACCATCGCGACCGCATCGCTTTCGCCCGCATCTGCTCCGGCAAGCTGGAGCGCGGCATGAAGGCGCGGCTTGCTCGCACCGGCAAACGGATGGGCCTCACTGCGCCGCAGTTCTTTTTCGCCTCGCAGCGCCAGCTTGCCGATACGGCCTTCGCGGGTGACGTGGTCGGCATCCCGAACCACGGTACGCTGCGCATCGGCGATACGCTGACCGAGGGTGAAAACCTGGTTTTCCAGGGCGTGCCGAACTTCTCGCCGGAAATCCTGCGCCGAGTGCGTCTGGAAGACGCCATGAAGGCCAAGAAGCTGAAGGAAGCCCTGCAGCAGATGGCGGAAGAAGGCGTCGTGCAGCTCTTTTCGCCGGAAGACGGCTCGCCGGCCATCGTCGGTGTTGTCGGTGCGCTGCAGCTCGATGTCCTGAAGGAGCGTCTGATGGGCGAATATGGCCTGCCGGTCTCGTTCGAAATGTCACGCTTTTCCGTCTGCCGCTGGATTTCTTCCGATCAGCCGGCGGAAATGGACAAGTTCCTCAACGTCAAGCGTGGCGATATCGCCCGCGATCTGGATGGCGATCCGGTGTTTCTGGCGCAGGACGCCTTCTCGCTCCGCTATGAGTCCGAGCGTTTTCCGGCGATCAAGATGGTTGCGATCAAGGAATATCACGTCGCCAAGGCGGCGTGATATCGGCCGGATTGCACTTTGTATGCCAAGGGCTTAGTTTCCCCTCAAACGGGAAACTGGTCCGGCATCATGACGCTTTCAGGCAAACATATTCTCCTCATCATCTCCGGTGGCATCGCGGCCTATAAGAGCCTTGATCTCCTTCGCCGCCTGAAAGAGCGCGGCGCGAAGGTGACGCCGGTCATGACGAAGGGCGCCCAGGAATTCGTCACGCCGCTTGCTGTCGGCGCGCTATCCGCCACGCACGTCTTCACCGAGCTCTTTTCCCGGCAGGATGAACAGGATGTCGGCCATATCAGGCTGGCGCGTGACTGCGACCTCGTGCTTGTGGCGCCCGCCACCGCCGATCTGATGGCGAAGATGGCGCATGGTCTTGCAGACGATCTTGCCTCCACCATTCTTCTCGCGACGGATCGAAAGGTGCTGGTGGCACCGGCGATGAACCCGAAAATGTGGGCGGCAAAGCCCACGCTGCGTAATGTCGAAACGCTGAAAAAAGACGGCGTGTTTTTCATCGGACCCATGGCCGGTGAGATGGCGGAGAAGGGCGAGGCGGGTTTTGGCCGCATGGCCGAGCCGTTGCAGATCGTCGAAGCCGTTGCCGCACTGCTGGATGAGGGGCCAAAGCCCCTGAAGGGCAGAACGGCCATCGTGACCTCCGGCCCCACGCATGAACCGATTGACCCGGTGCGCTACATCGCCAACCGCTCCTCCGGCAAGCAGGGCCATGCCATTGCGGCGGCTCTGGCTGAGTTGGGGGCAGAGGTCACGCTTGTTTCCGGCCCGGTCACCATCGCCGATCCTGCCGGGGTCACGACGATCCATGTCGAGCGCGCCGAGGAGATGCGCGATGCGGTGATATCGAGACTGCCGGCGGATATCGCCGTCATGGTCGCCGCCGTCGCCGACTGGCGGGTGACGGGCTCGTCGGAGCAGAAGATCAAGAAGCAGCCGGGCGATGCGCCGCCGGCGCTGCAACTGACGGAAAATCCCGATATTCTCAAAACCGTCGGCCATCATGAAAAGCGCCCGAAGATTGTGGTGGGCTTCGCTGCCGAAACGCAGGATGTCGAGAAGAATGGCCGGGCGAAGCTGGAGCGCAAAGGGGCGGATTATATCGTCGCGAATGATGTTTCGGCGGAAACCGGCATCATGGGCGGGGATCGCAACAGCGTGAAGATTATTTCCGCAGATGGCATCGACGTCTGGCCGGATCTCGACAAGGCCGACGTTGCAAAACGTCTGGCGGTCCTGATCGCGGAGAAACTCGCATGAGCCTGTTCGATCGCAAGACTTTCGACAGGGTGCTCGGCAAATGGCCGGGCGTGCGTTTCGTCGACCAATGGGATTCCCATGTCGCCAAGGTGGGCGACAAGGTCTTTGCCGTGCTTGGCGAGCGGGAGGACTGGCGGCTGGTCGTGAAATGCTCGGAAGAGAGCTTCGAAATATTGACCTCGCTGGAAGGCATAGGGCAGGCGCCCTATTTCGCCAAACGCAAATGGGTGTCGATTGGCGATCACTCCCCGCTCGAACAGGAAGAGCTGGAGCATTATGTGCGTCGTTCCTACGAACTCGTCGCCGCCGGTCTGACCAAAAAACTGCGGGGCGAGCTGGGCATCGTGATCGATACCGGACCTCGCCTGTAACTCTCCGTCAGTTGATTTTCTTGTCCTTGCCGATGATCTGGCGCACGCCTTCCTTGGTGAAGGGCTGCAGGAGTTGCGGCAGAAATCCTTTCGCGATCTCACCCTTGATGCCGATATCGGTGGAAGAGGGCCGATCGGGGTTATGATAGGAGCCGAAGATCAGATCGAAGATGACGAGATTTTCGCCGTAATTGGTGTTGCCTTCCGGAAGCTGTTTCGAATGGTGCCAGCGGTGCAGGCGCGGCGTGCTGAAGACGTAATCGAGCAGCCCTGTTTTCATATCGACGTTGCAATGGGTCAAAATACCGATGAAGGCGGTCACGGCACCCAGCCACCAGAAAATCTGAAGCGGTGCGCCCATGAAATAAAGCGGTATCTGGCTGAGCGCGATCTTGAACAGGGAATCGGCCACATGGAACCGTCCCGTATTGACGACCCAGAGCCGCACGACGCTGTGATGCAGCGCATGGAAACGCCAGAAGAATACGGTTTCATGCGCGATACGGTGAGACCAGTAGAGGCCGAATTCGGCAATCGTCACCGCAAGGGCGACCTGGACGATCATCGGCAGATGAGACGGCCAGAGGTCGAACCGCATGGCGGCGAGAGGCTGCAGCACATTGGCGGTCACCATCGGGAAGATTGCCGCTGCGGCGGCTGCGAGCTGGACCAGCCCTTTCGTCAAAAGCGTATGGCCGATACTGTTCACGGTTTCGCCGTCACCCTCAAGCCATTGGATTTCGTAGGGAATATAACGTTCGAGAAGAAACAGGCTTAAAACCGCGCCCGCGTAGACGGTCAAAAAGGCCGCGATGGGATGGCTGCTCGTGAAAGCGAAATAGGACCCCACGAGGCCGCCGACGAACACCAGCGGCCACGAAGAATAGGAAAGGGCCTCTTTCAGTACTTGCGCTTTTGCCATCAAAATCAAATCCCGTCCGGCATCGTCCGTCTATACCGCCGGCGCAATTCCGCGCAGGCATCAAAGCAGCCCTTACCCCGCATCGATCACCTGTCTCGATTGGAGATCAGGCCCTTATCGCTCCAATGCATTACACAAACATGGCACTCACCGGTGCCGAGGTGCTCAGCTTATCCTGATTGCGATGTAAAGAAGCGTCAGCGCTATGACCCAGAGTGCCGCCCGTCCCCATTTGGTGTGGCGCGCTTCCGCCTTGCCGATGGCTTCCGCCGTCTGCGCGTCGAAACGCAGACCGTTCTCGCTCATATACATCAACTCGGAATGCAGCTTCTCCGTCTTGGCGGCGATTTCCGGCGCTGCCTCGGCGAGCTTGAGAGCCGCTTTCACGCCGTCCTTCAGGTCGGTGACGATGCGTTTCGGGCCGAGATTGTCCCTGATCCAGCCGCCGACGACCGGGTCTGCCGCCTTCCACATGTTGAAGCGCGGATTGAGCATGCGCGATACGCCTTCCACCACCACCATGGTCTTTTGCAGCATCACCAGTTCCGGCCGCGTTTCCATGTCGAAAAGCTCGGTCACTTCGAATAGCAGCGTCAAAAGCTTGCCCATGGAGATCGTTTCGGCCGGCTGGCCGTGGATCGGTTCGCCAATGGCGCGGATCGCCTGGGCGAAGCTTGCTATATCGTGATGGCCCGGCACGTAACCGGCTTCGAAGTGCACTTCCGCCACCCGCATGTAATCGCGGGTAATGAAGCCGTAGAGGATCTCGGCAAGGAAGCGGCGTTCCTTTTTACCGAGACGTCCGGCAATGCCCATGTCGACGGCGACGATCTCGCCCTCAGCATCGACGAAGAGATTGCCGGGATGCATGTCGGCATGGAAGAAGCCATCGCGCAGCGTGTGCCGCAGGAAGGACTGGATCAGCGTGTCGGCGAGTTTGTTCAGGTCGTGGCCGGCGGCCTTCAACCCTTCGATATCCGACATCTTGACGCCGTCGATCCACTCCATGGTGACGACATCGCGCCCGGTGCGTTCCCAGTCGACCTCGGGAACCCGGAATCCGGGATCGTCCCTGGTGTTTTCCGCAAGTTCGGAAAGGGCGGCGGCCTCGAGCCGCAGATCCATCTCGATCTTGGTGGTCTGCTCCAGCGTGCGTGTCACCTCGACGGGGCGCAGGCGACGCGCGGAGCGGACGAAACGCTGCTGCAGATCGGCGATCAGATACATCGCCTCGAGATCGTTCTGGAAACGCTGGCGCACGCCGGGGCGGATGACCTTGACGGCCACCTTGCGCGGCCCTTTCGGCGTATCCACAATTGCCGGATGAACCTGGGCAATGGAGGCGGCGGCAATAGGATCGCCGAATTCCCTGTAGAGATCGGATACCGAACGGCCGAGCGAACCTTCGATATTCGCCTTCGCCGCAGCCGCCGGGAAAAAGGCCATGCGGTCCTGAAGGCTCGCGAGATCGTCGGCGAAGTCGGCGCCCACCACATCCGGCCGGGTGGCGAGAAACTGGCCCATCTTCACGTAGGAAGGACCAAGCCGCTCGACAGCCACCGCCAGACGGTCGCTGCGCTGCGCCCTTTTCGCCTTGCTGCGGGCGAACGGTTTCAGCAGCGCTTTCAACAATTGGGCGGGAGCAGGCAGGTCATCGGAAGGTAGGGCCAGCACGACGCCTTCGCGCACGAGAACCCAGCCAACCCTTGCGAGGCGGAAATATGCGCCCAAAGTACTCATGCTTATGCTTGTCTCCTGCGTCTGCCGGCCATGGTCTTAAAGCTTCCAGCCGGAATGCAGGGCGGCGATGCCGCCGGTGTAATTGGTATAGCTGACGCGGGAGAAGCCGGCGGTGCGGATCATCGTCGCGAAATCCTCCTGATTGGGGAATTTGCGGATCGATTCGACCAGATATTGATAGGGCTCGGCGTCACCCGTGATCATCTTGCCAAATTGCGGGATGGCGTTAAACGACCAGGCGTCGTAAACGCGGTCAAGCAACGGCATTTCGACCTCGGAAAATTCCAGCACCAGCAGCCGCCCGCCGCGCTTCAGCACACGATGCGCCTCCTTCAGCGCGACGTCGATGCGCGGTACGTTGCGGATGCCGAACGCGATCGTATAGGCGTCGAAACTGTTTGCCTCGAAAGGCAGTTCCTCGGCATTGGCTTCCACGAAGGTCAGATTGTCGGAAAGCTTCTTTTTTGCCGCGCGTTCTTCGCCGACGGCCAGCATCGAGCCGTTGATGTCGAGAACGGTGGCATGCGCCAGACGGTTGGAGGCTTCGATGATGCGGAAGGCGATATCGCCGGTGCCGCCGGCAACATCCAGAACCTTGTAGGACGCGTCCTTGCGCGGCGAAAGCGAAGAGACCATCGCGTCTTTCCACAGCCGGTGCAGGCCTGCCGACATCACATCGTTCATGATGTCGTAGCGTTTGGCCACCTTGTGGAAGACTTCGTTGACCAGCCCCTGCTTTTTGCCTTCGTCCACCTTGTGGAAGCCATAGGACGTTTCCATGCCGCCTTGGGCAGTGGTACGGGCGTCGGTCATCGTCTGTCTCCATATTTATTGCGTGGCGGACCATAGCGGAAACGCCATGGCAACGCTATCTGTTGCCGCATCGCCTGGGCGCGACATTTCGCGTGCACTGTATAGACCACATGGTCCTAACGATAAACTGTCGGATAAGCCAGATGCCAGAACTGCCAGAAGTCGAAACCGTCAGACGCGGCCTTGCGCCCGCCATGGAAGGCGCAAGGGTCCGCAGGCTCCATCTCGGCCGCCCCGATTTGCGTTTTCCATTCCCGCAGGATTTCGCAGCACTTATCGAAGGCAAGACGATCCTGTCGCTCGGGCGCAGGGCGAAATATCTTCTGATCGAACTGGAGGATGGGCTGACCATCGTTTCCCACCTCGGTATGTCCGGCTCGTTCCGCATCGAGGCGGAGGCGGGTGAGGCCGGCGATGCTCCCGGCGTGTTTCACCATGCCCGGTCCAAAGACGGCAAGCATGACCATGTCGTCTTTCATCTGGATAAAGGGGAAGAGCGCGTCTGCGTCATCTATAATGATCCGCGCCGCTTCGGCTTCATGCATCTGGTGGAACGCAACAAGCTCGACCTTTACCCCGCTTTTGCCGAGCTCGGCCCGGAGCCGACAGGCAATGCGCTGAGCGCGGATTATCTGGCGAGCCGGTTTGAAGGCAAAAGCCAGCCCCTGAAAAGCACATTGCTGGACCAGAAGGTCATTGCCGGTCTCGGCAATATCTATGTCTGCGAGGCGCTGTGGCGCGCGCATCTTTCGCCTTTGCGGGCGGCGGGAACGCTGGTGACGAAAGGTGGCAAGCCCAAAACGCAGCTCGTCGATCTGACGGAGAAAATCCGCGACGTGATCGCGGATGCGATCGCCGCTGGCGGCTCCTCATTGCGAGACCATATACAGACGGACGGAACGCTCGGTTATTTCCAGCATTCCTTTTCGGTCTACGATCAGGAAGGCCAGCCTTGCCGGACGCCCGGCTGCCGGGGTACGGTTGAAAGGGTGGTGCAGGCCGGTCGTTCGACCTTTTATTGCGCCGCCTGCCAGAAGTAACGGAGCCGGAGTGCCGGAAGGGGAGATTGCCGTGGACTATGAAACGATACTGGTCGAGAAACGCGATGAGGTGGGTGTCATCACCCTCAACCGCCCCAAGGCGCTCAATGCTCTCAATTCGGTGCTTCTGAAAGAGCTGCGGCACATTCTGTCTTCGTTTTCCGCCGATGATTCCATCGGTGCGATCATTATCACCGGTTCGGAAAAGGCATTTGCGGCAGGCGCCGATATCAAGGAAATGCAGGGGCTGGATTTCGTCGATGCCTATGTCGGCGATTTTCTCGGCGGCTGGGACGAGGTTGCGGCCACCCGCAAGCCGGTCATCGCCGCCGTATCCGGCTTTGCGCTGGGTGGCGGCTGCGAACTGGCGATGATGTGCGATTTCATCATCGCTTCGGACACGGCAAAATTCGGCCAGCCGGAAATCACCCTCGGGGTCATTCCGGGCATGGGCGGCTCGCAGCGGCTGACACGGGCGGTCGGCAAGGCGAAGGCGATGGACCTGGTTCTGACCGGGCGCATGATGGATGCGGCGGAAGCTGAGCGGGCCGGTCTCGTGTCGCGTGTCGTGCCGGCTGCAAATCTCATGGACGAGGCGGTGGAGGCGGCAACCCGCATCGCTTCCCTGTCGCGTGCTTCCGTTCTCATGGCCAAGGAAAGCGTCAATCGCTCCTTCGAGGTGCCGCTTGCGGAAGGACTGAGATATGAAAGACGATCCTTCCAGTCGCTCTTTGCGACAGCGGATCAGAAGGAGGGCATGGCCGCCTTCGTGGAAAAGCGCAAACCCGCTTTCCGGAATCGCTAAGGATTCGGAATATCGGCGCTTTTAAGCGTTTTGCGCGTTGACGGGCGTAAGCTTTAGCGGTATATGCCCGCCCACGGTTAAGGAAAGCCATCCGGCTTGTCCGAAATTACTCCCGCATTCTTGGGTTACGTGAGGTCTTCGAACGACCCGATCCTATGGTTGCGGAATTTGGTTTGAATTCGAAGAGAGGCATACATGGCCAATACAACTTCGGCGAAAAAGGCGACCCGCAAGATCGCTCGCCGTACCGCAGTCAACAAGGCTCGCCGTTCGCGCGTTCGCGGCTTCATCCGCAAGGTCGAGGAAGCCATCGCTTCCGGTGATCTCGCAGTCGCTACCGAAGCTCTGAGGGCAGCTCAGCCCGAGATCCAGCGCGCCGCCACCCGGGGCGTTCTGCACGGCAACACTGCATCCCGCAAGGTGTCGCGTCTCGCACAGCGCGTTAAGGCTCTTTCCGCCTAATCCGGCTAATCACAAATAATTATTCAAAAAGCCTGGTCTTTTGACCGGGCTTTTTGTGATTCTAACTGCCCGTTAACCATTGCTGCCGTAACGTGACAAACGCATGTCAGATGGACGACAGGAAATTTGCAATAAAAACAATAGCTTGCTGGAGGTCTCTGGAAAACTCGGGGGCTTTCTCTACGGAAGTCGCGGCCAGTTTTGAGTCAAGAAGATTTTTATTTTTTTGCCAAAATCAGCTCTCAAAAATTGCCAAAATTGAATCTCATTGATTCATAAGCGATTCTGCTTCGCACCCTGTCGGTGATGCAAAACGGCCTTTGCGAGTCAATGGCCGATCTGAGTTTTTGCAGAAAAAACGCCATTGATCTCTCCCCGCGATCCTGCCTAAATGCATTTCAACAAGGGGTGCGGATCTCAGTCCACAGATTATCTCGATGATCGTATCGACGATATTCACCTTCTTGCTGGCGGGTCTTTCGGGGTCCGTTTTTTCAGGTCATGGAGCTTTTTGTGCCGTTTCGGTCTCCGGAACGGGCGGGAGCTTTTGTCCTCAAGAATGCGCCTTAAGGTTGTAACGAAAGGAGCGTTTTAGCGTGTCGCAGGCCTCTCCATGAGGGGGAGGGAAATGGGATAACCGGCTCGCAAACGAGTAGTCGCCTTTGACGTTCTTTCGAGGGGAACGCTGGAGGCAAAAATATACGAGGGGGATCTCTGGCGATCGATCTTTGATCGTCAGGCTATGATTGGCAATTTGAAAGGCGGCAATATGCAATTGAATTTGGCGATGGGTGCGGTGGCTGATGGGGACCGCGCACCGAAGACGCGTGATGCAGCTTGCTCAGATGCGGCAGGGGACAAATCGGCAATGACGCACGATGCGCTGTTTGAACGTTTTAGCGCGCGGCTCAAGGCACAGGTTGGTCCGGAGGTCTATGCAAGCTGGTTTGCACGGCTCAAACTCCATTCCGTTTCGAAAAGCGTCGTCCGTTTTACCGTTCCGACGACCTTTTTGAAGTCCTGGATCAACAACCGTTACATGGATCTGATCACGAACCTCGTCCAGAGCGAGGATCCGGATGTGCTGAAGGTGGAGATTCTGGTCCGCTCGGCCAGCCGCCCGGTCCGTCCGGCACAGACCGAGGAAAGGGTGCAGCCCGTTCCGGAAGTCGGCGCGGTTCAGCGTAACAAGTCCTTCATTCCGTCGCAGCCCGCGACGCCTGCCGCACAGCCTGCGGCTTCGCACGCGACCCTGCGTCAGGGCGGTTCCGGGCCGTTGTTCGGTTCGCCGCTCGACACACGTTTCACCTTCGATACCTTTGTCGAAGGCTCGTCCAACCGCGTCGCTCTTGCGGCGGCAAAGACGATCGCCGAAGCCGGTGCTGGCGCCGTGCGCTTCAACCCGCTGTTCATCCATGCGGGTGTCGGCCTCGGCAAGACGCATCTTCTGCAGGCAATCGCCAATGCCGCCATAGACAGCCCGCGCAATCCGCGCGTGGTCTATCTGACGGCCGAATATTTCATGTGGCGTTTCGCAACCGCGATCCGCGATAATGACGCGCTGACGCTGAAGGATACGCTGCGCAATATCGACCTGCTCGTCATCGACGACATGCAGTTCCTGCAGGGCAAGATGATCCAGCACGAATTCTGCCATCTGCTCAACATGCTGCTCGACAGCGCCAAGCAGGTCGTGGTTGCGGCTGACCGTGCGCCGTGGGAGCTGGAATCGCTCGATCCGCGTGTCCGCTCCCGTCTTCAGGGCGGCATGGCTATCGAGATCGAAGGTCCCGATTATGACATGCGCTATGAAATGCTCAACCGCCGCCTCGGCTCGGCACGTCAGGACGATCCGTCCTTCGAGATTTCGGATGAAATCCTGACTCATGTGGCCAAGAGCGTGACGGCAAGCGGACGCGAACTGGAAGGCGCCTTCAACCAGTTGATGTTCCGTCGCTCCTTCGAGCCGAACCTTTCGGTTGATCGTGTCGATGAGCTGCTGTCGCATCTCGTCGGGACCGGTGAGGCCAAGCGTGTACGCATCGAGGATATTCAGCGCATCGTCGCCAAGCACTATAATGTGTCGCGACAGGAGCTGGTGTCCAACCGCCGCACCCGCGTCATCGTCAAGCCGCGCCAGATCGCCATGTATCTGGCAAAGATGCTGACGCCGCGTTCTTTCCCCGAGATCGGTCGCCGTTTCGGCGGTCGCGATCACACCACGGTTCTGCATGCTGTGCGCAAGATCGAGGAACTGATTTCCGGCGACACCAAGCTCGGCCATGAGGTTGAGCTGTTGAAACGCCTGATCAACGAAAACAACGCATAAAAAGAAGCGGCCTTCGGGCCGCTTCAGTCTGTTGGCAACAATTCCCCAACACGCGACGTCATCCTCGGGCTCGTCCCGAGGATCTAACCACGTTTCGGAAAGTCGATCGGTTGCAGATGCTCGGGACAAGCCCGAGCATGACGCGAGGAAAGGTTTTCGGACTTTGTTGTTACCCTCAGCGGCCACTGTGCCGCTTTTTTATTGGCTTTTCGGGGCGGATCGGCGCCGCCGATCAGCAGGCCAGATCGGCCACCACGGCATCCAGAATAAGCATGCCTGATGGTGTGCAGCGCAGGCGGGAATTGCCGAGCCTTTCCACGAAACCGTGCTGCAAAAGAAACTCTTCTTTTTCCGGATCGAGATCGCGGCCGGAAAGGTCGCTCCAGCGGGCGAGATCGATGCCTTCGCGCAGGCGAAGTCCCATCAGCAGCAATTCATCGGCCTGCTCATCGACGCCGAGCAGCTCCTGATCGACCATGCCGTGGCCTTCCCGCTCGACGGTTTCGAGCCAGTTTTCCGGGTGGCGCTCGGTGGCGGTTGCGAGCTTGGAAGCGCCTCTCGTCAGGCGTCCATGCGCGCCGGGGCCGATGCCGGCATAATCGCCATACCGCCAGTAGGTGAGGTTATGGCGGCTTTCGGCGCCGGGCCGGGCATGGTTGGAGACCTCATAGGCCGGCATGCCGTAACGTTCGGTGATTTCCTGCGTCGCTTCATAAAGAACGGCCGAATGTTCGCCATCCGGTACGATGAGCTTGCCAGCCTTGTGCAGCCCGTAGAAGGGCGTGCCTTCCTCTATGGTCAGCTGATAGAGCGACAGATGGTCGACAGCGTAGGAGACAGCCTCTTTCAGCTCTGCGTCCCATTCGGCCACCGTCTGGTTCGGGCGGGCATAGATGAGATCGAAGGACATGCGCGGAAAAATCTCCCGCGCCAGCCGGATGGCTTTCAAGGCATCGGCAACATCATGCAGGCGGCCAAGGAACTTCAGGTCCCGGTCGTTCAGCGCCTGTACGCCGAGCGAGACGCGATTGACGCCCGCCGCGCGGTAACCGCGAAAACGCTCCGCCTCGACGCTGGAAGGATTGGCTTCCATGGTGATCTCGATACCGTCCGGCACATGCCAGAAGCGCGAGACGCCATCGAGAAGTGCGCCTACCGTCTGCGGATCCATTAGCGACGGCGTGCCGCCGCCCATAAAAATGCTGGTCACGACGCGCGGACCGCTCAGCGTCCGCATATGCTCCATTTCGCGGAGAAAGGCCGCCGTAAACCGTTCCTGATCCACCGGCCGGTGGCGGACATGGCTGTTGAAATCGCAATAGGGACATTTGGCCGCACAGAAGGGCCAATGCAGATAGATCCCGAAACCGGGATCGCCCGTATCCGGCAGAAGCGATGCGCCGGGGGCAGAAAGTTGATGCTCCCCGACCATCGGGTTCATGCCTCCAGGCAGGTTTCTACGAATTTTTTAAACGCCCGGGCACGGTGGGAAAGCGCGAAGGCGTCACCATGTTTCCAGCCGTGTTTTTCATCCGCGCTCATCTCGCCGAATGTGGTGTCGTATCCTTCCGGTTTGAAGACCGGATCGTAACCGAAACCGCTCGTTCCGCGCGGCGGCCACACCACCGTGCCTTCCACCTCGCCGCGGAAATATTCGACATGCCCGTCCGGCCAGGCGAGACACAGCACGCTGACGAAGCGACCGGTGCGATCTTCCGGCTTCGATGCACCACGCTCGGCCAGCGCATCCTCGACCTTCTGCATTGCCATGGCGAAATCGCGGGTCCCATCGGCCGTTTCCGCCCAATTGGCGGTATAGACACCTGGCGCACCATCCAGCGCATCGATGACCAGACCGGAATCGTCGGACAAAGCCGGAAGACCCGATGCCTTCGCGGAGGCAAGCGCCTTGATGGCGGCGTTTTCCTCGAAGGTGGTGCCCGTCTCATCCGGCTCTTCGAAGTTCAGTTCCGCCGCCGATTTGGCGGAGAATCCGAAAGGCCCGATCAGATCGGCGATTTCGGCGATCTTGCCCTTGTTGTGGCTGGCGACGACGATCGTTCTGGTATCGAGCTTGCGCATGGTGCTTTCCTGTCGGCTCAGGCTATCGCCTGTTTCTGAAGGGCAACCAGTTCGCTGCAACCGGCCTTGGCGAGGCCGAGCAACGTGAGGAATTCTTCCTCGGAGAACGGCGCGCCTTCCGCCGTGCCCTGAACCTCAACGATGCCGCCGGAACCGGTGATGACGAAATTAGCGTCGGTCTCGGCGGAGGAATCCTCGAGGTAATCGAGATCGATCACCGGCTGGTTGGCGAAGATGCCGCAGGAGATCGCGGCGATATGGTCCTTCAGAACCTTCTCGACCTTGATCATATTGCGGGTTTCCATCCACTTCAGGCAATCGTGGAGCGCAATCCATGCGCCGGTGATGGAGGCAGTGCGGGTGCCGCCATCGGCCTGGATGACGTCGCAGTCGATGCTGATCTGGCGCTCACCCAGCGCCTGCAGATCGACGACGGCGCGCAGCGAGCGGCCGATGAGGCGTTGGATCTCCTGCGTGCGACCGCCCTGCTTGCCGGAAGCGGCCTCGCGCTTCATGCGCTCATGGGTGGAGCGCGGCAGCATGCCATATTCGGCGGTGACCCAGCCCTTGCCGCTGTTGCGCAGCCATGGCGGCGTCTTTTCTTCAAGGCTTGCGGTGACGAGCACATGCGTGTCGCCGAATTTCACGAGACAGGAACCTTCGGCATGTTTCGAAAAATTGCGCTCGAAGGAAACCTTGCGCATCTGGTCGGTTTTTCTGCCTGAAGGCCGCATATGATCCACTCTCCATGTTGGTCCCTGCCTTCTAAGGCGAGGTCCGGGCTTTTGCAAAGCCAATTTCCATTTTGCCGCGGCGTTGCAACGCATTATATTGATGCGAGCTGGTTTAAACGACAAAGAACGGACGAAATGGGTTTTTCCGCACCGCTATCAAAAGATCAGGCATCGCTGCTGGATGAACGGTCTCGGGAAATTTTCCGGCGCATCGTCGAAGGTTATCTCGATACGGGCGAGCCGCTCGGATCGCGCAGCCTGTCGCGGTTGTTGCCGATGTCGCTTTCACCAGCCTCTGTCCGCAATGTCATGAGCGATCTCGAAGAGCTCGGCCTCATCTATTCGCCGCATATCAGCGCCGGTCGCCTGCCGACCCAGACGGGGCTGCGCTTCTTTGTTGACGCCTTCATGCAGGTGGGTGATCTGCCCGCCGAGGAAAGGGCGACTATCGATCGCCAGATCGGGCCGGTCGCCGGCCACGAACAGTCGCTGGAAGGGCTGTTGACGGAGGCGAGCCGCATGCTGTCCGGCATGTCGCGCGGCGCGGGCCTCGTATTGACGGCGAAGAACGATGTCATCCTGAAGCATGTCGAATTCATAAGGCTGGAACCCACCAAGGCGCTCGCCGTGCTGGTGGGCGACCACAATCAGGTCGAAAACCGCATCATCGAATTGCCGGCCGGCATTTCCTCATCGCAATTGACCGAAGCGGCGAATTTCATCAATGCCCATCTCTCCGGTCAGACGCTGCATGAGTTGCGTGGTCAGTTTCAGACGCAGCGGGCGGAACTGCAATCGGAACTCGGCATATTGGCGCAGGATCTCGTGGAGCGCGGTCTGGCGGTATGGGCGGGAGACAATGAGGAAGGCAAGCTCGGCCGTCTCATCGTTCGCGGTCGCTCCAACCTGCTTGAAGGTCTCGCCGGTGAGGAAGATATCGATCGGGTGCGCCTGCTGTTCGACGATCTGGAACGCAAGGAAAATCTCATCGAAATCCTCAATCTCGCGGAAAGCGGCTCGGGGGTCAGGATTTTCATCGGCTCGGAAAACAAACTGTTTTCGCTGTCCGGTTCGTCGCTGATCGTCGCGCCCTATCGCGATGAGGACAATCGTGTCGTGGGTGCGGTCGGCGTTATTGGCCCGACCCGGCTGAATTACGCCCGTATTGTGCCGATGGTGGACTACACGGCGCAAATCATGGCCCGTCTTTCCCGCAAGCAGAGATAGGACAGACCCGCAAGGTCAGGGAATGCGGCAAGCTTTTCGCCGCAAGCCTTGATTTTTGCCCGTCAAAGCTCGATATCGGGCGCAACCAACATATTCAAATCTGGAGAACGTCATGACCGACGATACAAAAAAGCCCGGACCTGACGCGGACGTCGCGGAAGAGTTTGTCGATCTTGCTCAGGCAGGTGAAGAACAGGCCGAAACGGCAGAGCCCGATCCGGTGGAGTTACTAAAGGCTGAGAACGCCGATCTGCGCGATAAATTCCTGCGCCTTGCCGCCGAGATGGACAATCTTCGCCGCCGCACCGAGCGTGATGTCAAGGACGCCAAGGCCTATTCGCTGGCTGCCTTTGCACGCGACATGCTTGCCGTTTCGGATAATCTTCGCCGCGCGCTTGAAGCCATTCCCGATGAACTCAAGACCAATGGCGAAGCCGGTCTCAATGGCCTGATCGAAGGGGTCGAGATGACGGAACGTTCGATGCTGTCGACGCTGGAACGCCACGGTGTCAAGAAGATCGATGCCGAGGGCCAGAAGTTCGACCCGAATTTTCATCAGGCCATGTTCGAAATCCCGAACACGACGGTTCCCAACAATACCGTGCTCCAGGTGGTTCAGGCCGGTTTCACCATTGGCGACCGCGTGCTGCGTCCTGCCATGGTCGGTGTCGCCAAGGGCGGCCCGAAGGCGGAAGTTGCCACATCGGCCGAGCCGGGCACCTCGTCTCTCAATGAAAAAGACGCGTAAGGCATCTATCCTTACGTCATAAAAAACGCGCCTTCAGGGCGCGTTTTTTTTGCCGTTAAACTGAGGGAATTAGCCCGCGATCAGGCCGCCGTCGCCTGCTCCTGATTGAGGAAAGCGTAGATTGCCGTGTCGGAATCGGTGGCGCGCAGCTTGGCGACCAGTTCAGGGTCGCGCAGGGCGCGTGCAATTCTGGACAACGCCTTCAGGTGATCCGCACCGGCGCCCTCGGGCGCGAGCAGCAGGAAAACCAGATCGACGGGCTGGTCGTCCAGAGCTTCGAAATCGACCGGTGTTTCAAGGCGTGCGAAGACGCCGGTGATCTGATGGATGCTGTTGAGCTTGCCATGCGGAATGGCGATGCCGTGGCCCACACCGGTGGAGCCGAGTTTCTCACGCTGGAGGATGACGTCGAAAACTTCCCGTTCCGAGACTCCGGTAATTCTGGCTGCCTTTGCGGCCAGCTCCTGAAGCAACTGCTTTTTGGAATTCACCTTGAGGGCGGGAATAATCGCATCTTGTTGCAGCAAATCTGCCAACGCCATTCTCTTTTTCCTTCATGCCATCGAGACGATGCAGGAGGCAGATGCACTTTCACGCTCTGCCTCCCACGTCTTGTCAGACTGTTCAGCTCTTGATCGTTTCCGCGTCGATCCAGCCAATGTTGCCGTCATGACGCCGGTAAACGATGTTGAGATATTCCTTGCCCGGGCTGCGGAACAGCAGAACCGGTTCGTCCGTCATGTCGAGCGCCATCACGGCGCTGGCGACGGACATTGTCTTAATCTGTTTCGAACTCTCCGCTACGATGGTGGGTGCGTAATCTTCAGGAACCTCGTGGTCCTCATCGGGAATAGCATCCATCACCGTATAGGCGATTTCCTGCGACACGCCATTCGCACCATTGTGGTGGTCCTTAAGCTTGCGCTTGTAGCGGCGCAGGCGCTTCTCGATCCGCTCTGCGGCGGCATCGAAGCTCGCCTGCGGATCATTTGCCTGACCCGCCGCATGCAACACAATGCCGGTATCGAGATGCAGCTTGCAGTCCGCGGCGAAACGCGATCCGGACTTCTCCACGGTCACCTGGCCTGAATACCCCCCATCGAAGTATTTGGTAACCGCCAGACCTATATTGTCCTCGATCCGCTGACGGAAAGATTCACCGATCTCCATATGTTTACCAGATACACGCACACTCATGGAAATTTTCCTTTTTGTAGTGATTTGCGAGTACCAGCTTACGTCAAGCCGCGCGCGCATCCAAGCGTTTCGAAGACCTTAAAAAGCCCTCATTCGAATTTTACGCCCATGGACGGTGGAGATGAATCCGTTACAAATGACCTTGCTTACGTGTGCGGCGGGCTTCTAGCCCTTGCCGTGGCAAGAGTCAATGGTGCGGCAAAAAACCGCCATAAACGTGATCGCGGCCGCCGCTCAGAAGGCGGACAGCTTGGCCATCGCCTTCTTTTCCCGACGTCTCTGCACGGAGGAGGGGATGTTCATCGCCTCGCGATATTTGGCGACGGTGCGGCGGGCGATATCGATGCCGCTCTTTTTCAGATTGTCGACGATATCATCGTCTGAAAGAACCGCCTCGGCGGCCTCCTGCGCGATCATGGCCTTGATGCGGTGGCGCACCGCTTCCGCCGAATGGCTGTCTCCGCCTTCCACGGCGCTGATCGACACGCTGAAGAAATATTTCAGCTCGAACAGACCGCGCGGCGTCAGCATGTATTTTTTCGATGTCACCCGGCTGACGGTGGATTCGTGCATCTTGATGGCGTCGGCCACCGTCTTGAGGTTCAGCGGGCGCAGATGATCCACGCCATTGACGAGAAAGGCGTCCTGCTGGCGCACGATTTCCGTCGCGACCTTCATGATTGTCCGGGCGCGCTGATCGAGGCTGCGGGTCAGCCAATGCGCCGTCTGCATGCACTCAGTCAGAAAATCCTGATCCTCGCCTGCGCGCGCCTTATGTTTCGACACCTCGGCGAAATAACTCTGGTTGATGAGCACGCGCGGCAGGGTCTCGGGATTGATTTCTACCAGCCAGCCGCCGGTGGAGGAGGGGCGAACGATAATATCGGGAACGATGGTCTCCGAAACCATCGAATCGTAACCCGCGCCGGGGCGGGGATTGAGCGTGCGGATTTCCGCCAGCATGTCGAGGAGGTCTTCCTCATCGACGCCGCAGATTTTTTTAAGTGAGGCGAAGTCGCGTTTCGCAAGAAGTTCCAGATTGTCGACGAAAGCCCGCATGGCCGGGTCGAGCCGGTCCTTCTGGGCAAGCTGGATCGACAGACATTCGCTTAAAGAACGGGAAAATACACCCGGCGGGTCGAAGCCCTGAAGCGTCTTCAGAACGTGCTCGACCGCTGACGGGGCCGCCCCCAGCCGTTCGGCGACGTCGTCGACGGCATCGGCCGCAATATAGCCGGTCTCATCAAGCTGGCCGATCAGCGCATCGGCGATCATCCGGTCCTCGGCGGCGGATATGGCAAGCGGCAGTTGCTGATTGAGATGGTCGCCGAGGCTCTGTCTGGCCGCGACGAAATCGTCGAGGTCGTAACTTTCCCCCGACTCCTGGCCGGGCATGGATTTCCATTGGCCGGCCAGTTCGGGCGCATCGGCCTTTCTGGGCTCGGCATCGTCGGGAAAGACGTTTTCGAAGCTGGTGTCCAGTTGCTCGCCGAGATTTGCGGCGCGGTCGCCATACCAGTCGTCGCTGTCGGGCGTCACCGTGGCGGATCTGTCCGAGCCTTCGCCGTCCACATCACCGAAACTCTCAGTCTCTGCCGGGGCATCGCTGCTCAAATCGCCATCGTTTGCCGCAATTTCCAGCAGTGGATTGCGTTCCACCTCTTGCGCAATGAACTGCGTTAGCTCGAAATGCGTCATCTGAAGCAGCTGGATGGACTGCATCAGTTGCGGTGTCATCACGAGAGACTGGTTTTGACGCAGCAAAAGGCTGGCAGACAATGCCATGGCGGACGCGAAACTCCCCTTACAGCTTCTCCGTCGCCTGATTTTCCAGAAATTTTACTGGGATGACGGAACTTGGCCCAAAAATTGCTTTTTTATCTTGTTTGGTCAAGCGTCAGGGCGGGGCGCGATGAAGAATCTTTCGCGCCCAGGCGTTTAAAGGCTAAAATTATTGCCGAGATAGAGACGGCGCACATCCGGATTGTTGACGATATCGTCCGGACGTCCATGTGTCAGAACCTCGCCGGCATGGATGATGTATGCCCGGTCGATAAGACCGAGCGTTTCACGGACATTGTGGTCGGTCACGAGAACGCCGATGCCGCGCGCTGTCAGGTGTCTCACCAGATTCTGGATATCGCTGACCGAAATCGGATCGACGCCCGCGAAGGGTTCGTCGAGTAGCATGAAGGTCGGATCGGTTGCGAGTGCGCGTGCAATTTCCAGACGCCGTCGCTCGCCACCCGAAAGCGCCACGGCAGGCGACTTTCGCAATTGCGCGATATGAAACTCTTCCAGCAGTTCATCGAGCTTGCGGTTGCGCTTGGCAGCGTCCGGCTCATGCACTTCCAGCACTGCGCGGATGTTTTCCTCGACCGTCAAGCCCCGGAAGATCGATGCTTCCTGCGGCAGATAACCGACGCCGAGACGGGCGCGTCGATACATCGGCATGGTGGTGACATCATTGCCGTTGATGGCGATCTTGCCGGTATCCACGGGCACCAGGCCCGTGATCATGTAAAAACAGGTGGTTTTACCCGCACCGTTCGGGCCGAGCAGTCCCACGGCCTCGCCTCGGCGCACGACCAGCGAAACCCCGTTGACGACACGGCGCGTATTATAGGTCTTCGTCAGGCCATGCGCGATCAGCGTGCCCTGATAGGGGGTCTTGTCCGCCGGCGAGGCCGCATCCGCGGATCGGCTGCGCCCGCCGCCGAATATCTTTGAGATCGAGGGTATCTTCACGAGGAAAGACTACTGTTTTTTCTGCGATTTCGGATCGAGCATGATCCGGACAGGGCCGCCGCAGCTTTCCAGCTTGGCCTGTCCCGTATTCATCAGAACGGTGAGCTTGCAGCCGGTGAAGACATTCGTGCCCTCCGACAGCACGACCTGCTTGCCGGTCAGGATGAAGGTCTGCGCCGCCATGTCGAATTCGCCGTGATCGGCCGTCGCCTTCTGGGTCTCGGACGTGAGATAGACATTATTGTCGACGAAGATTTTTTCGATATTGGCGTCGCCGCTGGTAAGCGAAGAACCCTCGCCCTTGTAATTCACGGTCATCTTGCCGGCCTGAAGGGTGGTCGTTCCCTGCACCACTTTCACATTGCCGGTGAAATAGGCCTTGCGCTCCTGATCGCGAATCTCGAGCTGGTCGCTTTCAATCGCGATCGGCTGGTCGCCGGAGAGCTTGACGCCCTGCATGTTGCTGGTGGTGTTCTGGGCGAAAGCCACAGTTGCAAGACACGAAAAGACAAGGCCTGCGGCTGCAAGGCCGGCGGATTTGCCAAGGGAAACGGGACGGGAAATTTGCATCATCTGGACCGGGCTCTCACTTGCCTTCATTCTTGATATTGGATGCAGCGATACGTGCCCGTACCTGCCCCGAAAATGTAATTGTCTTGCCATTATCGGCGATGTCAATCGATTGCGCAACAATCGAGCCGTCGTTTGTTTTGATCGAAACCGGCTCCTGGCTGCTCATTTTTCCGGCCTTCAGATCGACATCCGCAGACTGGAACTTCGCTTGTATGCCATTGCTGAGATTGATGTCAAAAGGGGCGGTCATCTTCAGCGTGTTGGTCGCCCGGTCGAAAATGCCTTCCTGGGCGATCACCTGCGCGACACTGTCGTTCACCGGCACTGCCGCCAGAACCTTCTCAAGCGTCATGAGATTGGGGTTGGCGATGTCCTGCAACGCACGGTCGGCGTTCATGGAATAATCGATCCCCTTCTCGTTGCGGCCGGCAACAGCGGGTTTTTCCATCACGATCTTGCCGTCTTCAATTCGTGCGCTCTCCAGAGAGACCTCATCAGGCGCCCAGGTTCGGATAACCGAAACAGCGATGAAGGCGAATGAAATGATTGCCGCGCCGAGCGGCAGAATGATTTTCAGCCGCTTTACGCGCGCAGAATGCCGCAGCGCGGTGTCATAGGCGCCGTTCTGGTCATTGGGCAGCGAAAATGCTGGCGCGGGTTCGCGGAGTCTTTCGAGCATAAGAGTGGGTCCGGAATGCTTCTAGGGCGCCATTGTGGCGCACAATCGAAGCTTGTGTCTCTATCTAAATGTCTTTGGCATGAGTGCTTTGTCCTGCCAATATGGTTTTTGTCTGGAGAGGTGCAAGGGAAATGCGAATTTTATCGTAATTCTGGTTTCCTTATTGTTTCCTTGCGGCTTCGCGTTAGAAGAACCATATGGCCTGAAGCGCAAAAGCGGATGACAGAGGTTTTTATGGACAATATGGCGATAGCGGATCGCAGGCGGTTGCGCCGCAAGCTGACTTTCTGGCGGGTTGCCGCCGTTCTCCTGCTTGTCGCCGGCGCTTTCGGTCTTTACCGGTTTTTATGGGATGGACCGCAGCAAAGCGCGAAGCCCCATATTGCCCGCGTCGAGGTCTCCGGCCTGATCACCGACAATACCGAACTTCTCGAGCGGCTCGACAAGATCGCCAAGAGCGAGAATGTCAAAGGGCTGATCGTGTCGATTTCCTCGCCAGGCGGCACCACCTATGGCGGTGAGCGCATCTTCAAGGCCATTCGTGGCGTTGCGGAAAAGAAGCCGGTTGTCTCGGATGTGCGCACGCTCGCCGCTTCTGCAGGTTATATGATCGCATCGGCAGGCGATGTCATCGTCGCCGGCGAGACCTCGATAACCGGCTCGATCGGCGTGATCTTTCAGTACCCCCAGCTTGGCCCGTTGATGGAAAAGCTCGGCGTTTCTTTGCAGGAAATCAAGTCGTCGCCGATGAAGGCGGAGCCTTCGCCGTTCCACGAGGCGCCGGAGGAAGCGAAGACGATGATCCGCGCCATGGTGATGGACAGCTACGGCTGGTTCGTCGATCTTGTGGCCGATCGCCGCAAGCTGCCGCGCGAAGACGTGCTTAAACTGGCGGATGGATCGATTTTCACCGGCAGGCAGGCGCTCGCCAACAAGCTGGTCGATACGCTTGGAGGCGAAAAGGAAATTCGCAGCTATTTCGAAACACGCGGTGTTGCCAAGGATTTGCCGATCGTCGAATGGCGTGCGCCGTCATCCCGCTCGCCTTTTGCGGTTTTCAGTGTTGCGCAAATAGCGAAGTTTCTGGGATATGACGATTTAATTCCCTTCGCAGGCCCCGGCCAGCTCGGTACGGACAAGTTGTTTCTTGACGGTCTTGTTTCCGTTTGGCAGGTTGAGCCGCGTTAAAAATCCAATTCTTTCAGGGGGCAACCGTGATCAAGTCTGAACTGGTGCAGATCGTTGCTGCGCGTAACCCGCACCTTTATCACCGTGACGTGGAAAACATCGTCAATGCGGTGCTGGATGAAATCACCGACGCCCTGGCGGCAGGAAATCGTGTCGAGCTTCGTGGTTTCGGCGCATTTTCGGTGAAAAACCGTCCGTCGCGTTCCGGTCGGAACCCGCGCACGGGTGAGTCTGTTTTCGTCGAAGAAAAATGGGTGCCTTTCTTTAAGACGGGCAAGGAACTGCGCGAGCGCCTGAACCCCGGCATGGGTGACGAAGAGGACGATTGATCGTCCTCACTGCCCGCGCCGGAGACGGAGCTAGCGGAGCCCCGCAGCGATGGAGTATTCTCGGATGTCGAAAAAAATCATCAACCTCATCATCCTGCTTCCGCTGGCGATTATTCTCGTCATCCTGTGCGTGGCCAATCGTCAATCCGTGACGCTGGCGCTCAATCCGTTCCGACCGGAAGATGGCGTTCTGTCGTTCACCGCGCCGTTTTTCGTTTTCCTCTTTCTGGCGGTTATTTTTGGCGTTCTCCTGGGGTCGGCGGCCACATGGTTCGCTCAGGGCAAACATCGCAAACGCGCTCGTATCGAAGCCAAAGAAGCCGTCCGCTGGCACGATGAGGCGAACCGCCAGAAGGCGGCCGCAACCGCGCAGCTGCCGCATGCGGGACAACTCCCGGCAAAGTGATGGTGCCGACAGTCGCTCCGGCTCTAGTTGTGGAACCTCAACAGGTTGTCCCGGTTGAGGCCGAGGCGACTGATTGGTGTTTTTGATTTTATCCCGCCATGAGGGCGATGCCAATTGTACATGTGCGTCCAGTTTGGCAGGTGCGTTTTGCGTATCTCTGATGATGGATATGGACGTGCATACGCCCACTCCCGCAAGGCGGTCTGAATGAAGCGCTCGGCCTTGCCGTTGGTTTTTGGCGTGTAAGGTCTGGTTCGAATGTGCTTGAGGCCGAGTGCTCGGCAGGCTTTGGCAAACTCCTTTGCGACATAGCAGGAGCCGTTGTCGGTCATCACCCGCGTAACCGTGACGCCGAGGCTTTCGTAATAACCAACGGCTGCCTTGAGGAATACGATGGCGCTGACGGCTTTTTCGTCTGGGAAGATGTCGGTGAAGGCAATGCGAGAAGCATCATCGATGCAGACGTGGACGTATTCCCAGCCCACTCCGCGTGAGTTGCTTTGGCCCGTCCTGTCACCTGTGATCCGGTGACCGATGCGCTCGAAACGGCCAAGGCGCTTGATGTCGAGATGGATCAGGCCACCCGGCTCGGCATATTCGTAGCGCATGACAGGTTCCGCCGGAACGATATCCTTCATCCGGGATAGACCAGCCCGCCTGAGAACGCGGCTGACGGTGGCGGGAGATACGCCGGTCTCCATGGCAATGTGCTTGCCGGTCAGGCGTTGTCTGCGAAGATGGAGGATCCGTTCGATAACGCCGCCATTCGTCTGTCTCGGACTGCTGGCAGGTCGCGATGAGCGATCCATCATCGCCGCCCGGCCCAATGCTTTGAACCGTTCCGCCCAGCGAGAAACGATCTTCAGCGAAACACCGTAGAGCAGGGCCGCCTGGGCTTTCGAAAGCTTGCCGCCAAGAACAGCGGCAGCCATTTCTTCTCGACGCAATGGCGTCAGTCGGGCATTCTTATGGATGTTCATTCGGGGCGATCCTGGATGACTGAGGTGTGGTAACTCCAGTCTCCTAAATCCGCTCCGAATGGACAACCTAATGAAAGCTCACATCTAGTC